>NZ_JBQIKP010000008.1:0-122083 GCF_056796775.1 Schaedlerella sp. | reverse complement strand
TTTTGAACTATCCGGTGCTCCCTGTATGAAGCATGATTGATGCAGGGAACACCACAAAAATTAGTTTATTACTAAAAAAATGATTGAGACGCTACACTAGTACAACGAATAATAAATATCTTCTTTCCTTTTCCGAACACCGGCCATTCTATGTCTTTTTCTGAACCATGGTATATCGTAATTCGTTTATCCATTTTCCGCTTTATAAGAATTCCGCAACATGAATCACCAAATCCGAATAAATACATACGGAAATGTCTTCATTAAAATGGTATTGCCCGGTTTTTTCTTCATGTTCAAAATCATAAACGTTTACCGTATGTGTCATAGGATTCACAATCCAATATTCTCGGACACCGGCGGTACGGTATTTAAAAAGCTTAATGCCATAATCCATCTTCTGGGTGGTGGGGGAGACAATCTCAATAATCCAGTCTGGCGCCCCGCAGCAGCCTCTATTGTCGATTTTATTTTTATCGCAAATCACAGAAATATCAGGTTCCACCCAGGTTCTGTCATCTGCGTTTAAATTTACAGCAAAAGGCGCGGGAATAACTTCACATATTCCCTTTTTAGATTTCACATAATTGAGAATGGTATATTGAAGTTCGCTCAATAATTTTTGATGAATAAAATCTGGCGGAGCCATAGCATACAGCTGACCGTCGATCAGCTCTGCGCGCTGGCCGTCCGGAAGGCTCCAATAATCATCGGATGAATAAATCTGTTGTTTTTTGGGGAATGGCATATGGTCACGTCCTTTCGTTTTTGAAATATTTCCAAATGCGCATCTTATACGTCATTATACAAATCACCATGGAACAGCTTATCAATAGAGGCCATGACTTTTTTTCGCGAGACTTCATTTGCGGCCTCATTTGCCGCCCTGGTTCCGACCAGTCTCAAAGGCGCTTTCATTCCTATATCTGTAAAGATACCACAGGCATAATCGTAACCATAGCCGCTTTGTTCACCTGAAAAACTCTCAAGCATATGGATGCCATCAATAAACGTTTTCCCAAAAAACACACAATAATCCAAATCCCAGAAAAATAAATTACTATCCTCATCTTCTTTCAAAAGCATTTCATGGAAGCGAACTACCTTTTGCGCCATTCTTTTTGCTTTGGGAAATCTATATCCAAATCGCTCTACTAGTTCCACAATTACATTCTTTTCTCTTTCTTTTTCTAAAAATGGATAGCTTACATCTAACTTTATGCTTTTTCTAAAATCAATATCATCCCGTACAAAGCTAATAGCAACGGCAAATAACACTTCTTCAAATACGTCAAAGGTATAATCCTTTTCCGGATCTTCCATCTTCTGGATCATACGTTTCACTTTATGCCTTATAAATTGTATCCCTGCTTTTGTGTCATCCTTCATACCTACAAAAGAGGAAAAAACCTGAAAGAAATGCGGCGGAAAGTGAGCACACAGTATTCCCAGAATATCCGTTTCGTCCAGACTTTCTGGCTTATAGGTAAAACGCAGACCCTCTGCGACCGTATGGCCGGCGGTCTTGCAGAGATAAATCCAATCAGCTTTCCGGGATATATCCTCATCAAAACATACTAGTCTGAACATTGACTCAAAACCTCTCTTTTATACGTATTCTTCACATATTATGATACCACACGATTCATTCCTCTTGGTAAATATTATTATGCTTTTTACTCTATTTATAGCTGCAGGAAAAGACTCCTCTATTTTTAATTCCACAATGATGAATCATCTACTCGCCGGGGCCTTGTAAATAAATTGACGCTGCCTCTGGTGTTTATCAAGTCGCGGATCAAACCGGTTTTGTCCACATAATAATAGTTTTCTATAATAAAATCCTGAAAGAATTCAATACCGATTGGAAGCTTCTTCTTCGTTTCCATAGGAACAGCATCCTCCCTTCTATTTTCATATCATATCACAGAAAAAGTATCATTACAATTGTTTACATTCAGTCGTAACCCGAAACATACTTCCTCCGCCTTCCGTATCCCTCACATCCAGCTCAACCCCCTGTATCTCCGCCAGCTTCGCCGCAACAGACAACCCCAGCCCGAAATACTCCTTCTGCCTGCGGGACGGATCCTGCCTGTAAAACCGGTCAAAAATTAACCGCTTCTCTCCATCCGGAATCCCAGGTCCATAGTCGATCACAGACACCTCAACATGGGGATGCAGATACTTTGCCCTGATGGTGACAGGAAGCGGGGGCTGGAAACTGAAAGGTTATGCGGACGCAAAAGACAAGGAAAAGTTAAAAGCCGGAGTGGAAGCAGAGATTCGTCTGGGGGCAGGAAAGAAGAAAACAGTGTGGATTGAGTCCATCGCCGCAGAGCGGGCGGCAGGTTCGGGAAACGGAGCAGGGGAAAGCGGTTCTTCTTCTCAGTCTCTTCAATTCTGCTGGTATGCCCGCCTGCCGGAGAACACTGCGGCGGAAAATGGAAATTGATAAACACGAATATGGTGTAACCAAGCGAATAACACTTGTTTTTGTAATGCCGGAATACAGAAATATTGGCATTTTTAAAAAGGATTGATACAAATTCCCCAATAAGGAATATCTGGAGCAACAGACTGAAATTTGCAGAAATCAAAAATGAAAAATAGGTTGTTTTCCAGCTAGAATTTATATATAATATAAGTGGGTTGGATGCTCCTTGGAGTATCTAACCGCACAGCTGGAAATTTTTCAAAAGTAGCCAGAGTAGTTGACGAACATGGAACGGCAGTTATTCTGAAAAATAATGTGCCCAGAGATTTGGTGATTGATTTCAGTAAAGCGGAAAAAGAAAAAATTACCAGTAATGAAGATGCGTTTTCAATATCTGAACGGTTAATAAAACAGAATACGGAAGCATACGAGGTTCTTGCAAAATGAATATTTTAAGCAAAGAACAGGTGCTAAAGCTTCATGCAAGCTTAATAAAAGCCACTGGAGGAAGTGATGGTATTCGTGATGAAGGAATGCTGGATTTGGCGTTAAATAATCCGTTTCCCAAAAGGAGCTAAGTGATGTGATCCTTGCACTGGCGTCTGGTGATATTGGTGAAAAAGAAATCTTACAATGGATTATTGAACATCAACAATAAGCCTTCGACGTTTGAGAGCGAACAATTAACATGTCGCAAAAACTTAAGGAAAGAATCAGGTATGAGTTTTAGCTTCAAAATCGGGATTTATGAAATAGAAAGGGCTTGCTTATGACAACGTTTATATGCTTTGTAATTGCTATGATAATTCTGTATATTATGAGATTGCTTACTGGTGGATTTGATATTACAGAACTAACATCCTATTTACTTATGATGTTGTTATTGGGGACTCATGTATATTTATCCACTAGAAAAAGAGCGATATATGGAATTGTAATACCAATATTTATTGTTGCTTCATTTTATCCGGTATATAAGTTGACAAATCCTGCTGGTATAACACTTGCTGCGCTTATAGGCCTGTATATAATAGCTTTAGGAGGCTGCCTCGGCATTTGGTATAAAGCAAGAAAAAGCGATAAATAAATTCCAATTGAATATATATCACAGGTTATTGAGGCGGAAATTCATTTAAACAGGATTATGCCGCATACGGTCCAGGAGTGGCATTTCCATGAAAAAATCGACGAAAATATTTTGATCACTAAGGGAAAATTACTGTGTAAATATGTAGAGCGCAATGGAATTGAAAAATCCTGTTATGCGGTAAAAAATGATATTGTAAGGGCCTTTCACAGTATCCATACGTTTGAAAATGATACGGATGAAATAACAGAATTTGTCGTATTCAGATTTGTGCCGGACGGTACAGATAAGAGAGAGCTGATAAAGACGGATAAAAAAGTTGTGAAGTGTGAGGAATGATCATTGAAAAGGAGCAAGGCATATGAAAACGGATGACTATAAGGAATATATTTCGGCAGAAACTATGATGGGGCCAAACAGCGTAAGGATATTAGAAGAGCTGTTCCATAAATATCCGCTGCGGCTTCATCCGGATGATGTGGTCCTCGACCTGGGATGCGGGACGGGACTGACAAGTCTTATCATTGCGAAGGAGACCGGAGCGAGAGTTTTCGCAGATGATCTATGGGTAAGCGCGGAAGAAAATGGGAAACGCTTTGCTGAATGGAGTGTTGGAGAGCAGATCACGCCTGTTTGTGAAGACGCGAATGATCTTCATTTTGAAAAAAAGCAGTTCCGTGCTCTGATCAGTATTGACTCCTATCATTATTTTGCGGGAAGCAAGGGATTTTTTCAGGAAAAGCTTTTGCCGTTTTTGAAAGATAATGGAGTGGTTTTGATCGGGATTCCCGGTCTGAAAGATGAATATACAGGAAGAGCCGAAGAGTATCTTTTCAATTGGCTTGGAGATGAGAGTTATATGTTTAAAAGTCCAAAGCAATGGAAAGAACTCATCGGCAGAAGCGATCGGATCGAGTCGGTGAAAACCTGGGAAATGGATTGCTTTCGCCAGGCGTGGGACGATTGGCTTGCGGCAGATAATAAATTTGCTCTCGGCGACAGGCAGCACTTTGAAACCATCATTAAACCATATACTTGTTTTGTGGGCATTTATATCGGGCTGAAAAAGGCATTGTGATGGGAACCGTTACTACTCACGGTGCCTTGCTTTTTTAACAGCATTAGGATCGGTACGACCGAGTACCGCACGGATAGATTCATAAGGAAATCCTTGTATACTCAGTATCCGAAATGGAGTATACCTTAAAATGATTCAGTCCGGTAAAAAAAGGATTCGTATCAATTTTAAAGAACGTTTTCAGCATATCCATATTCAGGCTTTTACCAAAGCGCCGGGGCCTGGGAAATAAATTGACACCCATATCATATCACAGAAAAAGCCCCATCACTGTATTGGCCGGTTGCCGTACAGCGAGTGCGCGACACTGTGTGGACAGTAACCCGAAACGTACTCCCCCCGCCTTCCGTATCTTCCAGACTCACCTCAATCCCCTGTATCTCCGCAAGCTTCGCCGCGACCGACAGCCCCAGGCCAAAATGCTCCTTCTGTCTGCGGGACGGATCCTGCCTGTAAAATCGGTCAAAAACCAGTTTCTTCTCCGCATCCGGAATCCCCGGCCCATGATCGATCACATACACCATAACAGAAGGAGGCCGATACTCCGCCCGCAGCACAATCCTCCCGGCATTTTCACGCTTCAGCGATGCTGCGGGGAGCTGCTCCATACGCAGTGCGATTCTCACGGCATTTCCACACCTTGGCGCTGCTTTGGGAACCTGCTCCATTTTGTCGTCCTCGCCGGTCGCGCAGTCACGATCCATTCCCACATCCTCCGCCTCTTCTCCACCCAGCCCATAAGCCACTGCGTTATCCAGCAATATGGTAAAAATCTGCCGGCACAATTCCGGGTCAGCCAGTACCTTCGGAATCGGCTCCTCCGGCAATTCCAGCAACAGCTTCCCGTTTCTCGACACACAGAGAGGTTCATACACCTCCAGGAGATTCAGCAGCATTTCATCAATCTCAAAATATTCTTTCCTCACAGCCCATTGCTTTTGATCCGCCGTGGCCAGAAGCAGCAGGTTTTTCACAAGCGAGCTTCCTCTCTGGCATTCCTTTCGAATCACCTCCAAGAGCTTCTCCTGTTCCTTGGGCGCGTCGGCAACTGCGTCAGCGGTACTCCGAATGACCGCAAGGGGGGAGCGCAGCTCATGGGAAGCAGCGGCCACAAAATCCTGCTGTTTTTGGTAAGTCTCCTCCAGAGGCTTCAGAGACCGGCGGACGAACCAGCGCCCGGTCAGGAAGAGAAGCAGGATTCCGATACAGCCGATCAAAATATAAAAAAGGAGAGTTCTCATAACCAGCGCCCGGTTCCCGGAAATATCCTGCAGCAGGATCAGCTTTTTATACCCGCCGGCGGTCTGGATGACCAGAACATTTCCAAGATAAATGTCCCGTGCTTCTCCACGGATCTCCAGCAGAGAACTCTGCAGAAGATTTGAGGAAATGGGATGGGAATGCGGGAAGATCCCTTCCTTTGCAGCCAGGTCTTCGGCGCACTCGAATAATTTCTCACGTTCCGTTCGTGTCACGTAAGAGCCTGGGAAAAAGAACGGCGAATCATTTTCTTCTATATAAATAGCGAGCTGGTGTTTCTGTTCTAATTGCGCCAGATAGGAATCAGAAAATACAGAGTCGGTCTGCAGCCGGGACATCAAGGTAAAAAGCTGATCCTGAAAAATGGATTTCCGGCGGCTGTCCTGGGATGAGAGAAAGAACAGGAAAGCTGCCGCAAGGATCACGCTTAGGATCAGTCCGGTACTCAGAGTATAAAGAATCACAAATTTTTTTTCAAGCTTTGGAAACATCAAACTCCCTCCATCCGATACCCCAGCCCATGCACCGTAGAGATCACCGTCCGGCTCCCCAGGGCGCGCAGATGCTTTCGGAGAAAATAAATATAGGTATCCAGGTTCCCATCTTCCACGGCGCCGTCCGGTCCCCACACCCGGGAGAAGATCTGCTCCCGGACCAGTGTCTTTTCCGGATTGCGCAGGAAAAATTCCAGCAGCAGCGATTCACGCCTGGAAAGCTGCCGTTCCTCTCCGCCGCAGGTTAAAAGACGATTGTCCGGGTCGAATCGGATATCCAGATAGGAAAGGCTCTGATATTCCGTAAATGCCTGGGGCCTTCTGGAAAGCGCACGGATGCGGGCCAGAAGCTCCTCAATGGCATAAGGCTTCACCAGATAGTCGTCCGCCCCGCAGTCTAGGCCGTCGATCCGGTCATGGATGGTATCCAGCGCAGTGGTCACGATGACCGGAACCGTGATATGATTCTGGCGGATGGAACGCAGGATGGACAGCCCGTCGATCTCCGGAAGCATCCGGTCCAGAAGGATCAGGTCGTAGGCATCCGTCATGGCACGATAGAGCGCCTCGCTTCCGGTGTGGCAGCAGTCCGCGGTATGGTTCCGGACATTCAGCTGCAGCCGCAGCGCTTCACACAGTTCCCGGTCGTCTTCTATGATTAAAATATGCATCTGCTCTCTCCGTTTCACAAGGTTATACCCCAAGGGCATCCATTATGGCTGTTTCACCGGATGCTATGTATTAACAAGTGGCTTGAGTATACCATAGTTTCTGCTGTGAATCAAATGCTATACCGCTATAGATACAGTATACCAGACATTTCTCAAAAAAACCTCAAAAAATTCCCCCATCTTTTCAAAGTTTTTTTGAGAAATCCCCTGTATACTTATCTGCAGGGATTCCCGATCGGGAGATCGTCAGACGAATCCCAATGACCTACGAAGAAAGGAGACTACAACCCATGAATCAAAGAATTTCCTACATAAAGAAAAAGAACCTGCGCCGCCTTCTGGCCACCGTCTTATTCCTTACACTGGCCCTCGCCTCCCTCACCGCCTGCTCCAAAAACGACGCGGATACCGGAAGCAGAAACAACGGCAAGGACAGCACCGGCGCCAACGGCTCCTCCGGCGGTACATCCGCCAAAGGCCGCTACATAGAGGATGATATGGACCTCCCTCTGGCAGACGGCGAAGAGGTTCTGAACCTCACCCGGACAACGGACGGAGCGCCGGTCCTCTTTACCAGAGCAAATGATACCCAGGTGAACCGCTATGAATACAACGGGAAGGACTGGAGCAAGACCGCTCTGGACTGGCTCGCCCGGGTCTATCCGGACAGTGAGGTCATTCCCATGGAAGTGCAGGAAACCGCCGAAGGGGTACAGTATGTGCGCGGAATGGATGAGGAGCAGACACACATTGCCAGGGGCGGGAACGGACAGGAGGGGGAAGAGCTGCAGATTCCTTATCTGACAGAGCAGGCCGAGATCGGATACCCCATCATAACCGGGATGCTCGTGGACGATGCCGGCAATTACTGGCTGCAGTCGCCCTACGAGGGAACTGCCGCGGTGATTGCCGGAGATACCCTGGAGGTATTGGAAGAACTTCCGACATCCCAGCTCCTTTCCATGATGGACCGGCTCATATTCCAGGGAAATGGTATGGTAGCGGTCAATACGGAGGACAATGTATACACGGTCTATGAAAAGAACCGGGAGCAGCAGGGAACATTTTCTGTAAAAAAGAAAGGCGCGGCTTGGATGTGCGGCGGAGAAGACCACTGGTATTACATTTCCGAAGAAGGAATTACCCGGCTTACCTTGGGAAATGATACCCAGGAAGTGATCATGGACGGCAGCCTGGGCGCCATGGGCTCCACTGTGAATCAAGTTATGGGTGCTGTCCGGGGAAATGAGGATGATTTTTATATTCTTTACTATCAGCAAAAAGCAGGCACCCACAGCCTAAAACGCTATGTATATGACCCTGAGGCCGCGGCGGTTCCGGAAACTACATTGCAGGTATTCGGACTGTCGGACAGTGATACGGTCCGCGAGGCAGCCATCGGTTTCCAGAAAAAGCATCCGGACGTGAAGGTCGAGTTTACCACCTCCGGAAAACAGGCCGGGGAAGTGACGTCAGACGATATCCGCACGCTGAATACAGAGCTGCTCAGCGGAAACGGCGCGGATGTGCTTCTGCTGGACGGACTTCCGATGAATGCCTATATTGAAAAAGGAATCCTTGCGGATCTGTCGGAGACAGCAGAGGAGATCATGGAAGCCGACACGTATCTGGAAGATATTTTGAAAAATACCGCTCAAAAGGACGGAAAGCTTTACGGGCTTCCGATCAAATTCGGCGTACCCGTTTTATATGGTAATGAGGATGCAAAAAAAGCACTGGAATCCTTTGACAGCCTGAAAGCGTTTCTGGAAAAGGACCCTCAGGCCAGCGTGTTTGGTCTGGCGGACAGAGAATATATCCGGGACTTTCTGTTCCAGATCTATCAGGACGAGCTGTTTGGAGAGGACGGCAAGGTGGATCAGGAAAAACTGGCGGAGCTCCTGGAACTGGCAGGAAAAATTGTGGAAAATGCGAAAGCATCCTTGTTTGAGGAAAATCTGAGAGAAGACGAGTCAGGCTATAGCAGGGATCCATTTACCAATCTCGGTGCGGAGGGAATCCTCAATCATCCGGAAGGGGCAGCTACCGCCAGCATTCACAGCGCTACTGATATGATGATCCCATATACGGTCATGCGGCAGAAAAGCCTGACGCCGGAAACAATCCGGGGATTCTATCAGCCGGTTGGAGTGGTGGGAATCAACCAGAATACGGCTCAAATGGAAACGGCGAAGGAATTTGTAACATATCTGCTTTCCCAGGAGGTACAGTCCGCACAGCTTGACGACGGATTTCCGATTTTGGAGTCTGCGCTGCAGGATAAAAAAGATGAAGTAAACAGTGACTACGCATCCAGCTTTTATATGATGAGCAGCTGGAATTTTGAAGGGGAAAAGTTGGAACTGGAAGCCAATTTCCCGACCGTGGAAGAGGTGGAAGGCTTTATCGAAATGTGCGGCACATTGACCAGGCCGGCGGAGCAGGAGCGGATCATCTGGAATCTGTATCAGGAGGAAGCAGATCAATATCTGGGAGGCGAGAGTGATGCAGAAACAGCAGCGGAAAATATCGCCCGGAAGGTGGATACCTACCTTGCGGAGTGAGAAGATGCCGCACCGGTACATACGATGTCGGGATGCGCTGTACCGGCAAAGTTCAGGAGAATCGGGGAGCAGAGGTCTGCCCGGCCGACATCTGGGAAAATCCGGGAGCAGAGGACTCTCCTATCGGGAATTGAGGGAGGCATGGAGCGGATATCTCTTCCTGCTTCCCAGCCTCCTGGGTACAGGCATCTTTGTCCTGATTCCGTTTCTGGATGTATTCCGGAGATCCTTTTTGCGGGCCGTTGGAAGCGGATTTGTGGGGATGGAAAATTACCGTCAGGTCCTGACCAACGAAGCATTTCGCCGGGCGGCGGGCAATACGGCCCGGTTTATGCTGTTCTGCCTTCCCATCCTGCTGGCATTGTCCCTGTGCATGGCGGTCCTGGTCTGCCAGGTCACTCATTTTCAAAGGTGGATCAAGACTGGATTTCTTATGCCTATGGCGATTCCGGCAGCATCCGTGGTTATCTTTTTCCGAATGCTGTTTGACCAGAAGGGCTGGCTGAATCTGCTCCTGCGGCAGATGGGGCTGGCCGGGCAGGACTGGCTTACCTCCGGGCGGGCGTTCTGGGTGCTGTCGGCCTGTTATATCTGGAAAAACCTGGGATATGACATGATCCTCTGGCTGGCCGGGCTGGGGGCCATCCCGGAAGAGCAGTACGAGGCCGCGAAGGTGCAGGGAGCCGGGGCATGGGCCTGTTTTCGCTATATCACGCTGCCCCAGCTAAAGGAAACACTGTTCGTTACGGCGCTGCTTTCTTTTGTCAATGCATTTCGGGTGTTCCGGGAAGCCTACCTGCTGGCAGGCGAATATCCGCATGAAAGCATTTATATGCTGCAGCATCTGTTCAACAACTGGTTCGTCAATCTGGATATCCAGAAAATGACTGCGGCTGCGGTTATGCTGGTGATCGGTACGGGGGCAGTACTGTTCGGATTTCGGAGAACGGGAGGCGGGGACGGATGAAGAGAGGTAAGATGGCTGCCGGATCAGAAAGCGTAGGATGTTTCTCGCATGGCAAGTGCTTTAAAATGATGTGTAAGGGAAGGTGACGGATTTGGCGGAAAAAGGGAAGCACAGGGCCGCAAAATGGGCAGTATGGATCCTGTTATGTACATTTGCCGGAATCATGGTGCTGCCTCTGCTGATGCTGTGCTCGGATTCCCTGATGGGAAGCCGGGAGCTGGAGGAGATCTGCGGAGCCGTGCTTGCGGGTCAGGGAGAAAGGGCCGGATTCCGCTTTTTTCCAAGTTATCCGACACTGAGGGCCTATGTCCGCCTGCTGCTGGATTCTCCGGAATATTTTACCGCGTTCTGGAATTCCATGCTGCAGACGATGGGCGTGCTGGCAGGGCAGCTTTTGACCGCGGTTCCTGCGGCATGGGCATTTGCGAGATTCCGGTTTCCCGGGAAAAAAATGCTCTGGTTTTTGTATATGCTGCTGATGATCCTGCCCTTTCAGGTGACTATGGTTTCGGGCTACCTGGTCTTAAGCGGGGTGCGGCTCATGGACACCCACTGGGCGGTCATCCTTCCGGGAATATTTTCCACGCTGCCGGTGTTCATCCTGCGGAAAACATTTGCCGGGCTTCCCGGGGAAGTGGTGGAGGCGGCCAGACTGGACGGCGCGGGAAATGTGCGGATTTTTCTGAATATCGGGCTTCCCCTCGGGATGCCGGGAATATTTTCCATCCTGATCCTGGGATTTCTGGAATACTGGAATGCCATCGAGCAGCCGATGACCTATCTGAAAACAGAGGCGAGGTGGCCACTTTCTCTGTATCTGCCTCAGATGGTCAGCGCAGAGACGGCCTCCGTGTTTGCCGCATCCATCGTAACGCTGCTCCCGGCAGTGCTCTTATTTTTGTCAGGCCAGGAATATCTGGAGCAGGGAATCGCGGCATCCGGAATGGAGAGGGCGGGTAAGCTGAAAAAAGCGGAGAGTAGGTAAGCCAAAAACAGTAGGAGGATTTGCGGATTTGGACAGAAAAATAAAACGGAGAGCATGGGTGCTGGCCGGATTCCTGATCATGATGATAATCTGTACCATTCTTTCCAGGGCAGCGGCATCCGTGCTGGTGGCCCAGGTTCAGGTAGAAAAGCTGGGGCGAGGGAAGCTGTCGTACTCTTACGGCGGAAATGGGACTGTAGTGCCGGAACAGGAAAAAACCATATTTTTATGGGCGGGCCAGCAGGTAGAATGGGCGGCGGAGACAGGAAGCGCGGTGAAGGCCGGGGAATGCCTGATCCAATTCCGTATGGAATATCTACAGCAGACCATCCGGAGCAAGCAGGCAGAGCTGGCGCAATTGGAGATCCAGGTGCGGCAGCAGGAGATTGCGGCCAGGGGAACCGTGCGGGTGTCGTCGGCGGAGAGGGCGCTCCAAAATCTGGAGGATGCGCAGAAGAAGCTGGAAGATGCCCAGGAGAAGGAAATGAAGGCGCGGGAGGAATATGATCAGTTTGACGGAAGCGGGTTGGCCGGAGTATCCAGTGGACGGTTCGGGGAGAGTGCGGGTCAATCTGGAGGAGTAATTGGAGGCCGAAATCCAGAAACGTCTGAAGAGATGCCTGGTATTCAGGATCCCGACAATTCCGAAGAGGATCCAGGGAACGTGCTCCCGGACAATTCCAGTGATATCTCATCCCGGCAGCAGGAGTTGAAAGCAGCGCTGGAGCAGGCTCAGGCAGATGTGGAAGCGGCTCGGCAGGCTGCCGACCAGGCCCGGACAGAGTATCAGTTTGCATTAAAAGAGGATTCCGCCCAGAATACCAATGAAGCCAATTCCATCCAGTCTGCGCAGCTGGGCGTCCAGTCTTTGCATGTGCAGGCTGATAAGGCAAGGCGGGAATTGGAGGAACTGACCGCCTATCAGAACGCAGGCGGAAGGATCTGCGCAGAGGAGGACTGTACCGTCTTAATGTCCGGTGTGCAGACAGGGACATTTACCACAGGCGCGGAGGTTATGGTAACTGGTATCGGGGGCTGGAAGCTGAAGGGATTTGCGGATGCGAAGGATAAAGAGAAGCTGAAGGCTGGGACGGAAGCTGAGATCCGTCTGGGCGCGGGGAAGAAGAGAACGGTAAGGATTGAGTCTGTCTCGGCGGAGCGATCCGAAGGTTCGGAAGGCGGAGCAGGAGGAAGCGGATCAGATTCCGGGTCCCTGCAGTTCTGCTGGTATGCCCGCCTGCCGGAAAATACTGCGGCAGAAAATGGAAATACATTTACCTGGAATGTGAATGCCGCCTCGGATCAGGAATACGAGCAGATCATTCCGCTCAGCGCGCTGCGGGAGGACACTGCCGGGGCATTCTGCCTGATCCTTTTGGAAGAAAAAAACATGCTGGGAACGGTGCAGACTGCAAAGCGGATTCCTGTAACCGTATTGGAAAAGGACGCGCAGAAGGCGGCAGTCACTTCCACTCTGAAAGAATCAGACCAGATCATTGCTTCATCAGAAAAATATGTAGAGGAAGGAGAACGGGTTCGGATCAAAGAATGAAGGAGATGCTTCAAAAACACAGATATATGCTCCTTGTGCTGCTGCTTTTTATCTCTGCAAATATTTTCGCGGCGTCCCGGCTGCTGTTCCTGAAAGACTATGCGGATCTGATCGCCCTGTGTTATCCGGAGGGAACTCTTCCGGCATCCGCCTGGGAGCAGTTCGAGCAAAATGACGTAGATGAGGAGGAGAAACAAAAAGAGCTGTTCTCCCAGGCGGGGATCTGGAAATCCCTGCGAGAGATCACGGTTTCAGAGGAACAGACCGGGCGTAAGCAAAAGGTTTCCTGCTATCAGATCAGGGGACAGACCGCAGCGGTTTTGGGGAAGGAACTGGTCTGCGGAAGATATTTCGTGGAAAATGAGGACCATGTCTGCCTCCTGGATCGGGATACCGTTCGGAAATTATTTGGCTCGGAGGATGTATTGGGAATGGAGGTTCGGATCAATGGAGCAGGATGGCAGATCATGGGAGTGCTGGACGGAGACCGGGCGATCTGCGTGATTCCCTCCGGGAAATCCGGCAGAGAGCCAGTTTCAGAAGGGGCAGTTTCCGGGGGAGACAGCGGTGGAAATGGAGGAAATGGCGGAGGGTCAGCCACAGGAGAAAACGTTAGACTCGGAGAAAGTGGCGGGGGATTAGCCGCCGGAGGAAATTCTGGCTCCGGAGGAGCGGCAATGACCGGAAATGCAGGAGGCGGCTTTGACGGAGCGGCAGTGCGGAAAAAGGAAATCGGACAGTCCTCCAATTTGACATTTAGCCGGATAGAGGCATTATTCGGCAGCTCGGGGGGCCAGAGGATGGACGGCCAGCTGTATCATGTGACAGCATGCTTTATTTATTTCGGCATACTCGGGCTGATTTTTATGATTGCAGGAATCGCTTGGGGAAGGAGGACGCGTCAGAAATGGATGACTGCGGCAGGCATGGCGGCAGCAGTGGGGATCCTGTGGCTGGGAATCCGGTACGCCGCGCCCGGCAGCGATTATCTGCCAACCTACTGGTCTGACTTCGAATTTTTCAGCCGCATTTTCCAGGAAAAAGCAAGACAGATCGGGGAACTCGCCCTGCATCAGGAATTTCCCGTCTGGCAGAATATTTTTCGGGCGTGGCAGCAGGTGATCGAGGCTGGGATTTTTGATTGTGTGCTGTGTATCATTTCAGTTTTCGGAATGATGGAAAAATGAAATTGGCAATGATTGGCTGAGCAGGCGTGTTTCAGTAGAGACACCTGCTCGGTTTTTTGTTCTATTAGAAACTTCTCCATTTGAAATGAAAAGTCACGTTCTCGCCATCATAGGAATCAATTCTGGAAGAGGCGATGGTGGATGTCTAAGATACCTACTGATATATGTTACCACCGTATCAGGATCACAAAGGTTTGACTTGACATAGGCACGTTATAAATGGACTGGGTCGAAATGTGGCATCCCTGTTTCTGCCCCGGAAAAAGCCAGTCGGATCTTGTGGCGGAGGAATATTAGACATGTTGCCCATAAATGCCTATTCAATTATGTTAAATATGCATAAAGTGATCTTATTGACATTAAAAATATAAGATGTTATAATTAATTCATAGTTTGAACGAATTAATTATATAACAGAATGGAGTGAATTTATATTAATAAGAAAGTAGAGAAAAAACACAATTTGATGCTAGTAATTGAAATGCTCAGAAGGTATGGGGTTATGTCACAGGCAAGGTTAAAGGAATACTGTGATTTACAGGCGTCTACAATTTCATATTTGGTCAATGATCTGAAAAAATGCGGGCTGATCAAAGACGCGGAGCAGGAGCAGCGGGAAGGTAAGGTTGGAAAGCCGGGAAACCTTTTAGCTCTGAATAATGATATGGCTTCCTTTCTGGGGCTGTATGTGGAAGATAACTGGATTGATACATATTGGATCGGGATTGACGGAAGGATATTGGAGTATAAAAGAGAAAAATATGGAGAAAATTCTGTAGAAAGCTCTATTATTGAGACGATCCAATATAATATGTCTGCTCACGGAAGTATCAAAGGAATCGGAGTTGCGGTCAAAGGGATTGTTCAGACAGATGGGACAATTAAATCGGGGAAAAGATATGGAAACTGGGATGGGAAAGACGCCTGGAATTTTGAGGGGCTTGCAAATGACTTGAAGAAGCAGTTTTCAGAAATTCCATTCATCGTCGAAAATGATGCCAATTGTGCGGCGGAACTGTTTCACTATAACACGAAAAGAATTTATTCGAATTGTGTGACGTATCTGTTGAATCAAATGCCATTCGGAATAGGGTGCGGTTTGATTTTACGCGGCCAGTTATACAGGGGGGGAAATGGCTCGGCAGGTGAAATTTTCGAAAAAGGTGGATTGATGAGAAGCCTTGCCGGAGACAGGAATGTAGGACAGCAGAATACGGAGACAATGATACAGGCCGTTATGCCGCACATACTGACAACGGGATATCTTCTGAATCCGAATTGTATTGTCCTGACAGGCAGTTGTTTTGAAAAAATAACAGATCAGGAATTGGAAATAATCAGAAAGATGCTCGAGGATGTGCCTGTAAAAGTGGAAATATTGTCAGGACAGGATCTGCTGAATCCGGCACAGGGAGCAGCACTTTTTGCGATTGACCGGTATGCGGCGGATCTGGTCGGGGAGGTGACACAACGGTGAAGTATAAGGCGACAGCAGTATATCTTTTAAAAAAGTTGATAAAGATGCTAGTAACAGTATTTGTGGTTACAACTATTATTTTTTTCTTGATACGACTGATGCCTTCAAACCCGGTACAACAGTACATAGAGGAGCAGATGGTCCAGTATGGCCTTACGTATGAAGATGCACAGATGCGGGCATCCTTTTTGTTCTCCATGGATTTGGACAAGCCTTTGGTCAGCCAGTATTTTGAATATCTGGGCAAAGTGGTTCGTCTGGACTTTGGAGATTCGCTGCTTTCGCCGGGAGTGCCCGTAATGACGATCATTGCCGCAAGGCTTCCGTGGACATTGTTCACAGTAGGGACGGGCCTTCTGCTTTCTTTTATCGTAGGTGTTACGATCGGAGCTGCTATGGCATTTAAACGTGACAAATGGTATGAACCGGTGATCAGCGGAATTGCATCTTTTCTCAGTTCTGTTCCGGATTTTCTTATAGCAATTACACTGCTCTTGATTTTTGGGGTGATTGAATGGGGAGGAAAAGGGACCTTGGTTCCGATTTTCATGTTGAGAGGAAATTACAGCATGGAAGTCAGCCCAGGATGGAATCTGCCGTTTATCAAAGATATTTTGCTACATGCAGCACTCCCTGTTTTTACGTATATGCTTTCTCAGATCGGAATCTGGGTGCTGCTGATGAAGGGGTGTACCACAAGTTGTTTGAATACAGACTATGTAACCGTTGCGAAGATCAGGGGGCTTAGTTCAGGGAGAATACTATTTTCCTATATTGGGCGGAATGCAATGCTTCCTATTGTAACAGAGTTCGCAATGCGCCTGGGATTTATTGTCGGGGGCGCGCTGATTGTAGAACAATTATTTGTCTATCAGGGAATTGGTCTGGAGCTGCTGAATGCGACAAATGGGAGAGACTATCCATTGATGCAGGGAGTATTTTTGATCATGACAATTTCAATCGTAGTATGCAATTTTTTGGCAGAGGTTTTTTACGTTGTGCTTGACCCAAGAATTAAAGTGGAGGGAACATAAATGGATAAAAGAAAGTCGAATTACACGACGATTTCTCAATCAAGCAGATTGAAGAAAATACTGACCCAGATGAAATTTGCGATATTGCATGACAAGGCCGGATTCGCCGGATTTTGCATTTTGGCTGTTATCATTGTCATTTCGTTTCTGTCACCGGTCGTATTTCCTTTGGATACACGGTCAGACCCTTCGAAAATCATGATGCAGCCAAGCTTACAGCATATTCTTGGAACGGATTATCTTGGAAGAGATATCTGGGCACAGATCGCGAACGGAGGAAGGGAACTGATAATTTTTTCTTTGATTGCAGCATTGATCGGAATCATTCTGGGTGCGTTTCTGGGCGCGTTTTCAGCAGTGGTCGGTGGAATATTTGATGAGTTATTAAGCTTTTTTGCTGATGTTTGGCTTTCCATTCCAAGATTTCCGCTTCTCGTGGTGATGTCTGGTTTTATGAGATTAAACAGTCTGACCCTGGCGATCGTATTGGGGATTTTGTCCTGGGCAGGTCTGTACAGAACCGTTCGCGCAGAGGTGCTTTCTCTGAAAGAAAGAGAATTTGTAGAGGCGGCGTTCATGCAGAATCTTAGTAAGAGACATATCATTTTAAAAGAAATCATGCCGAATCTGATGGGATTTATTGTAGTCAATTTTACACTTTCCATGCGTGCGGCTATCTATTCGCAGGTCGGCCTGGTATTTTTGGGATTGCTTCCGCTGGAGCAGAATTGGGGTGTGATGATCAATCAGGCATGGACACAGGGGGCAATTTACAATTCGGATTCATTGGCGTATATTCTTGCGCCGACCATAATGATCTGCCTGCTGATCATGTCCTTAGTATGGGTAGGAAAAGCACTGGAAGATGTTTTCAATCCTGCGCTTAGAAAGTAGGAGGTGACAAAATATGAGCAGTATAGATAAAAATTCCTTCCTGTTTCAGGCGGAAAATATCAGTATTTCTTACAAAACAAAGCGGGGACTTCTCAAAGCTGTACAGGGGGCCTCTTTTTCGATACGGTCCGGAGAGGCGGCAGCGTTGATTGGGGAATCCGGCTGCGGAAAAACTACGCTGGCATCTTCGATAGTAAGGGCATTGCCAAACGCTGCGTCAGTAACTGACGGCAGATTATTATTCCGTAAACAGGATGGACAGGGAGTGAACCTGCTGGATCTGAATAGGAAAAAAATGAGGCGGGTTTTGTGGAGCGATATTTCTATGGTGTTTCAGGCGTCTCAGAGCTCTTTTAATCCGGTGCGGAAAATCAGCACTCAGTTTATTGATACGGTAAAGGCGCATAATCCGGAAAAAAGTAAGGAAGAGATTCTGAAAAAATCCGGTGAGATTCTGGAAATGGTTATGCTGGAACCGGACAAGATCCTCAATGCATATCCCCATGAAATATCAGGCGGCATGAAACAGAGAACGTTGATCGCATTGGCGCTTTTGCTGGACCCTCGGCTTGTTATTCTGGATGAGCCAACAACAGCGTTGGACCTTCTGACACAGGAAAAGATTCTGGAGCTGTTGAAGCGGTTAAAGGCACAGATGAATTTCAGCCTGCTTTTTATTACGCATGACCTGGGCATCGTATCGGAACTGGCGGATTATGTTGTGACGATGTATGCGGGCAGGATTATAGAAAAGGTTCCGGTCCGGGAGTTTTTCAAGGAAGCAGCCCATCCTTACAGCCGGGGACTGATCAAAGCGATTCCAAGGCTGACAACAGAAAATTCGGAGCTGTATTCTATTCCGGGATCACCTCCGGATATGATCGACGACCTGCCAGGATGCCCATTTTATCCTCGCTGCAGCCGAAGGGAAGATATCTGCAATAAAGAAATGCCGGAAATGCAGTGTGCGGGGACAAGAGAACATCTCTGCGCGTGTTGGCATCCAGAGAAAGGAGTTCTGAGTAATGGGTGATTTGATGCGGCTTTGCGGGCTTGGAAAAGCTTTTCCGCAGAGACAGAGGAATGAGATCACGATCTTAAGGAATATTACGATTACCATGGGGGAGGGGGAGACCGTGTGTGTTCTGGGAGAATCCGGCTGCGGGAAAACCACCCTGGGAAGGATTGTGGCAGGCGTCTCAGACTATACGGCAGGCTCTTATAGATTTCAGGGAAAAGAAGTCTCTGAGATGTCAAAGGAAGAGCGGAATCAATTCAGAAACAGCGTGCAGATGATCCATCAGAATCCCTACGAATCCTTAAATCCTACGATGATGGTTTTTGATATCATAGCAAATCCCATCCGGCGCCACCACAAGATTGTGAAAATAGAAGAACTTTATGAGAAGGTGACAGAGCTGTTAGAAACAGTAGGTTTGACGCCGGTAGAAGATTTTGTGGATAAGTATCCGGCCTTTCTTTCCGGCGGGCAAAGGCAGAGAGTGTCAATTGCCAGGACTCTGGCAATGAATCCGAAGCTGATCGTAGTAGATGAAGCAACAAGCATGGTAGATACGTCACTGAGAATCAGCTTGCTGGGTACTTTAAAAAAGATTCAGGAGGAGACAGGCGTCTCTTATTTCTTTATAACGCATGACCTTGCGCTCGGGAAATATTTTGCGCAGGGACAGAAGGCGGTCATCATGTATCTTGGACAAATCGTTGAGGAATGTTCGATGGAGCGATTGGTCGAATATCCCTGTCATCCTTATACAAAGGCGATCCTCTCGGCAGCGGTTGGAAGCAGTGATATTTTGGAAAAGGATCAGGGAAAAAAATACAGGCTTACAGGTACGGATAACCCTTCATTCAAAAATCTTCCGTCAGGCTGTCCGCTGCATCCGAGATGCCCTCAGAAAATAGCGGGGACATGTGACGTAAAAATACCGGAATCTGCCAAAGCAGAACAGGAGCATTATGTGAGATGCCATTTATACGAGGAGGAAAGGCAGAGATGATTAGGTTTGCAAAGTTTATATTTACAGTCGGGGCGCTGATTTGCTTTTGCTCCATTTTATTCGGAGTTTATCTGAAAAAAGGCGAACCGGAATACTATATGAACGTTATAAATGTGATACTGGGGGTCACGATGCTCCTGACATCAGGCTTTTATTTGAAATACAACCACCACAAACAAAATAAAAGGAGGAAATGACAAAATGATGAAAAAAAGAAGAATTGCTCTTGGAATCGCATGTGTGATGCTGGCAAATGCAATGTTGGCAGGGTGCGGAAAAAGCGGGAATGAAGTTTCCGATGAGAATACAAATACACAGACAGCAGTGGAACAGAACAGCGCAAAAGCAGCATTTGTCGGCGGATGGCCATATTCCACGATGCCGACAGGACATTTTAATATGTTTAGCGCCAATGCGATTGAACTGAAGTTCTACAGGGAACTGCATCAGCTTCCTCTTGCCACATATGTTGCATCGGAAGACGCATATGAACCGATGCTGGCAGAAAGCTGGGAAATTTCGGAGGATGGGACAGAGTTTCGGGTAAAGCTTAGGGAGGACGTCTCATGGAGAACAGAAGAATCATTTACCTCAAAAGATGTATGGACAACATTTATGATATACCGTCTGGTAGGAAATCCGGTATGGAATTATGTCAGCGATATGGAAATCGTTTCGGACAATGAAATCGTATTTTTTGTGAAGAAGCCGACTACATTGATTCTCAGATATGTCCTTAGAAAACCAATGGTGGACTACCTTACATATGGAGAATACGCAGATAAGGTGCAGACGCTTTTGGATGAAGGAAAAACGGAAGATTCAGAGGAATGGACAGAGCTGGCAAACGATTTTAATCTCTATAGACCCGATTGCGTGAATGCCACCGGACCGTATTATCTGGATAAGGCCAATATCAGCGAGTCGAATATCGAATTGCTGAAAAATGAAAAATCCTTTCTTGCAGATACCGTTCAGTTTGATAAAGTCATCGTTTATAACGGTGATGTGGCAGATCTGACACCGCTTGTTATGAATGGGGAAGTTGATTTTCTTACACATCAGTTTCCGGTTTCTACAATGGCGACATTTGAGCAGATGGGTTATGAGACGTTACAGGTACCGGGAGTCGATGGCATGGCCGTATATTTTAATGAAGCGGTAAAACCCCTGGACAGGAAAGAGGTGCGTCAGGCGCTGGCATATGTGATTGACAGGAATCAGGTTGGAGAGCTGGCGCTTCCGGAGGTTTCACGCGGGACAAAATATGTATCCGGGCTGGGAGACAGCCTGACAGAAGAGTGGGTAGATGTTTCGAAACTGATTGACTATTCCGCAGACGAAACAAAGGCAGAAGAATTGCTTCAGAAAGCAGGACTCAGTAAAAACAGCAGCGGACAGTGGATGAGGGAAGACGGAACGGTATTTACACTCAGCCTTCAATGTCCGATGACATGGGCAGACGCATCCACTGCGGCAAGTGAAATAGCCCAGCAGCTCACGGCATTTGGTATTAAGACGACTGTGGAAGGAATTGACGAATCCATGAGGCAGAGTAAGATCAATGAGGGCGATTATCAAATGGCGATGTCCTTCTTTGGCTCAGGACAGCCTCATCCAATGTTCTCTTATGAGACTCCTCTGGTCATGAGCGGCAAAGGACTGAGCTATGAAATGGTACAGGATACAGATAGCTGCGGACAGGTTGATCTGAATGTGCTGCTGACAGAGGCTACCAGCGGATGGGAAGAGGAAAGCCAGCGGGACGCGGTAGAGAAGCTTGTGCTGACTGTAAATGAAACCGTACCGTATCTTCCGGTTTATACAAAATGGTCTAAGTATATTACAAGTAATGGAATGAGAACTGATTGGGGAACGGATGATAGTGTCTATAAAAACAGTGCGGGAGATGACAACTTTGCTGTGATTAAGATTTTGAACGGGGAATTGAAGCCTGCAAAATAGGAGGAAAAAATCCGGTTCTGTGCAGTTCTGGCATGGAACCGGAGGAAGACTATATATGAAATGTAAACATGAATTAAGATGGGTGCAAAAAGGAGAAAAAGGGGAAGAATTTGCGGCATTCAAGCTGGATATGGAGAAGCAGGTTCAAAAAAGACTGGAATCAGCGCTAAAGCACATTCCAACAGATGAACATTCAGAGAAGACGTTAAGGATAAGAATTAAAAATAAAAAAGCCCGGGATTCCGAGTCATACGAAATGAGGATTGCAAAGCACACGGTAGAAATCCAGGCGGACAATTTAAAAGGGGCCTATTTTGGAATTAAGGCTTTGAAGCTTCTTCTTGGATTTGGAGGTCATGTTCTGACTTATGGCACGATCAGGGAGGAACCGGATTTTGCAAACAGGGCTGTTATGCTGGACGTATCCCGCGGGAAAATGCCGGAGATTGAATATTTAAAGCATCTGGTCTGCGTTCTATCAGATCTTGGATATAATATTTTACAGATTTATTGTGAGGATAAACTGTTTCTACCGAAACACCCGAATCTTGGAAAACTGACGGGTGCTTATACGGAAGCGGAGATCCGGGAGTTGGATCGGCACTGTTGCCGTCATTTTATGGAACTCCAGCCATGCATCCAGACGTATTCGCACATGCATGGAGTTCTGCGTACTCCCGGATACGAGATGCTCAGCGAAAATCAGGACTTGTTTTCCCTGGCGGCAGGAAAGGAGGAGGTCTATGAATTTCTGGAGGAAGAACTGGCAGAGGTTCTTCCGTGGTTTTCATCTAAAACAGTAAATATTACGATGGACGAAGCCTATGATCTGGGAACCGGACATTCCAGAGAATCTGTTGAAAAAAAAGGAAAGACGGCGGTATTTGCCGAGCATATCAAACGGGTGATTGAAATTGCCGAAAGGCAGGGCGCGGAAAAGGTCATGATGTGGGGAGATGGCGTGGTCAAGTATCCGGAGCTGCAAGAGCAGCTTCCGGACGATGTAATCCTGATAGACTGGAATTATAATCCGCAGTCGGAGTATCCGTCTTTGAATGCCTTCCATGAAGGAAGGCATGAATTTTGGGCGGCGGCAGGAGTGAGTACGTGGAATTCTATTTTTCCCAGAGTATACAATATGTACCAGAATATCATTGTATATTCCAGCCAGGCGAAGGAAATGGGGGCCGAGGGCTTTATGCTTACGGACTGGGGCGATTATGGGCACTGTCAGCCTTTGGGGCTGAGTTTGTATGGTTATCTTCTGGGCGGGTGTCAGGCATTTCATGCGGAAAGGATAGATGCAAAATTATTTGAAAAAAAGATGTGGCCGGCGATTTTTCAGGACAAACGGCTGCGCAGGGCATTCCGCTTGCTGATGGATTCGAATTTGTCTCCTGGTTTACAGACCGGATTTAAAACGATGACGATCTATTATTTCTTTGATGATATGATGGATGGGCTTTCCATGCATGGGAACAGCCGCTATCCGTATATTCCGGAGGAGTCATTTCATACATTGGCGGAACAGGGAGAAAAAGCCTGCCAACTTCTGGATGAACTACTGGATGAAAAAATCTGGGAAAGTACAAAGTATATAGACCAAAGCTGGAAGGAGCTTTTTGGAGAAAAATTCTTGTATGAATTGAAGCTTTCGGCATGGATGACTTGGTTTACAGGAAAAAAAGGGATGCTCGCATATGAAATCAAAAAAAATCTCCGGAAAAAAGAAGTCCGGCCGGAAATCATTCTGAGGCAAATATGGGATATCCGTTGTTTATATGCAAAATGGCTGGAAATCAGAGACTTTTTCCAAGAGGTGTGGCTTCTGCGCTCGAAAAGAAGTGGAATTGAATCCAGCCTTTCTCTCTTTGACGGGGCAGGGATGCAGCTTAAAAAGACTGCAGAGTGGCTTGCGCTGCAGCGGGAAGCGGTTTTGGAAGGAAAAACTGCGGACGGGGAGCTGGAAACCTACCTGGCAGGGAAAGACTATGGTATTTTGTGGACCGGAGATTTTAAAAATATGTGGGATCGGGCTTACCCGTGGCAGTAATCCGGAATGATGGAACATAAGAAAATGCAGGAAGGGAGCATAATAAGGCAGATGCGGGATTTGAATACAGGTAGAGAGAGGTATGAGGTATTTCCGCCGATAAAGGAAATTTGTTATGGGGAAGGGCGATTTTCGCTGCTTTCTATTCGGACGGTAGCATGCGCGATACCGATTGAGAGCGCAAAGCTGGGTAAATATCCATTCGTAAAAGCGGAGGATGGATATGTATTTTATACCAATGATTTGAATTTAAAAGAGGAAGTGATGGAGGAGCAGGGATATAGGCTGTCTGTGAGTGAAAAGGGAATATACCTTTGTGCAGGGGATGAGAGCGGGCTTCGCTATGGGCTGGATACTCTGGAGCAGATTTTGAAACAGGCGGGAGACGAGGTGGAATGCCTGACAATTTATGATTATCCGATGCTCAAGCAGCGCGGACTAATGCTTGATATTTCCAGAGGAAAAGTTTTTACAGGGGAGTATCTGACAAAGCTGACGGAACTGCTTTCTGCGTTGAGATATAATGTCCTTCAGCTATATGTGGAACACACCTTTGATTTTAAGAAGCATCCGGAAATTTGCGAGGGATCTGATCCAATTACGGCGGAGGATATAAGGATACTGCAGGAAAAATGTAAGGAAAAAGGGATACAACTGCAGGCAAATCTGCAGTCACTGGGACACTGCAGAAGGCTTTTAACAAGAAAAGCATATAGGGGGCTTGCGGAAAGCGATATGTATTGGTCATTGAATTTGGCATCGGAAGAAGTGACAGAGCTTCTCGATGATCTTTATGGGGAATATCTGCCTTTGTTTGAGAATGAATATTTCAATGCAGGATTGGATGAGCCTTATGATATTGGGGCAGGTAAAAATAAAGGCAGCGGAAAAACAGAGGAAGAATTATATTTGGAATATGTGTTGAAAATTCATGCGCTGGCTGCAAAATACGGAAAAAAGATAATGATATTTGGGGATGTATTCTGCAGAAATCCGGAACTTTTTTCAAAACTGCCCAAGGACATCATCTGTCTGGACTGGATTTATGACCCGAAGGAAAGGTATGGGACTCCGGAGATTCTGTATAACAGCGGTGTGTTGTATTGGGTATGCCCGGGAACCGGAAACTGGAACACACTGTTTCCACGTTTGGATGGGGCGATTACGAATGTTGTCAATCTGGTACGGGAAGGATGCGAACACAGGGCACAGGGAATGCTTTTGACAGATTGGAATGATCATGGCGCCTATACGCAGCCTGCCCCGGGATATTATATTTATGTATATGGCGCGGCAGCGGCCTGGCACGGGAAAGATCCGGGCAGTGAATATGTAGATCGGCATTCAGACCGGTATATTGGGATCAAAGGGTATGCGCGGATGGTGCGAAAGCTTGCGGAAATATATCAGATTCCGCCATTGTGGTCCAAAAACCGGAGCGAGTGTGTAATGGCCCTTTTTGATGAACCTATTTTTGGAAAAGGGATCAGAGGAAGAATACCGCCAAAAGGGCTGCGGGCTTATGACGTGAATTTGCCTGACGGTGTAAAAAGCGTGTTGGAAAAGCATTCTCAGCACCCGCTCAGACCGTATTTCCAGATTTCAGAAGACGTTTGCGGAAGTATTGAAAAGGTGGTTGCAGATGCAGAAGCGATTTGTGATACGATGAAGGAAGGGATGATAAAGGGGCAGATGCGCTATATTCTGGATGCGTTTTCCCTGATGCTGGATAAGATGGAAGTCAGCCGTACCATTCTTTCTGCTTTTGAGAAAAAAGCGATTGACAAAGAGGTTCTGCTTGATATGGAAGACAGTGTTAGGCGTTTGATCCGGCGGTTTGTAAGGCTAGAAATGTCCTATATAAAACAATGGCAGGAGATTGCGAGAGTATCGGAAATTGAGATTTCTATGGTACACTTTGCGCATGTCATTGAGCGTTTAGACTATCTGATGGATTGGCTCTCTGCCCAGAGGGAAAAGATTGCGCAATCCAGAGAACCCGATTACCAGTTTGTGACATATGAGACGGCAGGTTATGAGACGTTGCCTACATATTAAGACGGTTTCTCTCACCATAAAGACAGCGTGGGTTCGAAGCCTGCAATTCCCAAGAGGCTACTGCTTTTACATTTGAAAAATTGTGAAGCGGCAGCCTTTTTAATTTAGAAACGTTTTCGTGAAATAATATCTTCAAAATTTTAAATCCTTTTCCACGCATATCAAGTTATATTAAATAAGAGCACTTGATTTGCTTCAATCCGGATATCGCGAAAAGTTGAAATCAAGCACTGTATCATGACGGTATATCCAATAAAACCAGCAGGAAGGAGTGTGATGCCCTTTGGAGGACCGGGAGATGATCCGGCGGATCCAAAACGGACAGAAGCAATACCTGAACGTGATCGCCGAAAAATACTACAACGACATCTACTATTTCTGCTGCTACCAGACCGGCAGCCGTGAGGATGCCTATGACCTGGCCCAGGAAACCTTTCTACGTTTCATCCGGTACGTAGACCGCTACCAATATCGGAATCTGAAAGGTTATCTCCTGACCATTGCCATGAACCTCTGCCGGAATTACGTCTGTGATACCGGCAAAATCCCCGTTCAGCCAGAACTTTACACACACGAAGCTGGGGACAGCGGAGAAGAGGAAAACGCCGCTTCCGACGGCAGAGAGTTTGAAAACCGGGAGAATAGCCTGCTCCTGGCGGCAGCGCTGCAAAAGCTACCGGAGATCCAGAGGGAAGCCGTGCTCCTTCACCATTTTTACGGCTATAAGAACCGGGAGATTTCCCGCATGACAGGCGCTTCCTACAGTGCGGTCAAGTCACGGGTCAGGCAGGGAATTGAAAAACTGCAGCAGCTTTTAAACAGGGAGGATTTCTATGGATGATAAGATGAAAACGGAAAAATGGAAGCTTTCACCGGACAGATCAAGGGATGGCAGTATGACGCAAGAGCAGTCCGGACCGTCATGGAAGGAATCAAAAATGGACAGGATACGGCATGAAGCATGGCGCTTGCCGCTGGACGAATCGAAAAAAGAAAACAGCCTTGCCGCAATCCGCCAGGCCGCGGAGGCAAAGCAGCTCAGCCGTTACCCCTCTTTCGCCACCAATCTGTGGAATCAGTTCCGCTTCCAGTCCTGGAAGAGCCGTGCGGCCCAGGGGGCAGTGCTTTTGTCGGCCATGCTTCTGTCGGTCTGGCTGAACCAGAAGCAGATCGCGGATACCGATTCCATCACCGTCTGCTCGGTATTTCTCGTATTTGCCGGAAATATCTGCCTGAGTGGTGTTGCCCGTCTGTTTTCCCGGCACATGGCGGAGCTGGAGCAGACGCTGTACCTGAACCTGAAACAAATGGTCTGCATCCGGATGCTGGAAGCCGGGATTCTGGATCTGGTGATCCTGTATATTCTGACCGGACTGACAGGCCGGTTCAACAGTGCGGGGACAGGGGCGTATCTTTTGTACATGCTGGTTCCGTTCCTCTGGTCGGATGTCCTCTATCTGCACATGCTGACTGCCTTTCGGAACGGACTGGCCGGCTATCGGCAGATCTCTGCCGGAATCCTGTGCGGCCTTCTCGCGCTGTTTCCGGTGATGCTGGAGGATGCATATGAGGCGGCGGCCCTGCCCTGGTGGCGCGCATTCGGGCTGGCAGGCGCATTGCTGCTGGGAGCGGAAATCTATGGGATTCTGGGAAAAATCGAAGGAGGAGACAGCTTATGCCTGAATTAGTGATCGACAGAGTAACAAAACGATTTAAACATAAAATCGCGGTGGACACCGTTTCCCTGCGCCTGCGCAACGGAGTCTACGGATTCCTGGGGGCAAATGGAGCCGGGAAGACCACACTCCTGCGGATGCTCTGCGGCGTGTTAAAGCCCACCTCGGGGGAGATCCGCTGCAACGGAACGGAAATCCGCATGCTGGACGGGGAATACCGTTTCCTTCTGGGATATCTGCCCCAGGATTTCGGATATTATCCAGATTTTACCGCAAAGCGATATCTGGAATATCTGGCCGCCTGCAAAGCGGTCCCCAAAGATCTTGCAAAAGAAAAAGTACAGGAAATGCTCCGGCTTGTGGGGCTGGAGGGAGAACAGAAGCAGAAGATCAAAACCTTTTCCGGCGGCATGATCCGCAGGCTGGGAATTGCCCAGGCACTTTTGAATGACCCGGAGATCCTCATACTGGACGAACCTACCTCCGGGCTGGATCCTAAGGAGAGGATCCGTTTCCGCAATATCATCAGCGCCCTTTCCAAGGGAAGGATCGTGATCCTGTCCACCCATATCGTATCCGACGTGGAATTTATCTCGGACCAGATCCTGCTCATGAAGCAGGGCTGCATCGTGGAGCAGGGAACCTGCCGGGAGGTGACCGGCAGCGTCCGGGGGAAGGTGTGGGAGTACATGGCGGGGCCGGAGGAGGCGGACCGGATGAACGACACGTTTGCGGTCAGCAATCTGAAAAATGAAGGCGACAGGGTGTATCTCCGGATAGTTTCCGACACCTGCCCATGTGAGGGCGCCGCGCCGGCAGAACCGGGGCTGGAGGATGTCTATCTGTATTATTTTGGGACGGACGAAATATGCAGGAACGCGGACAGGAGTATTTTTCTGCGAGATATGCATCAATGAGATCATGATGCTGTATGGATATTTGTCAGGCAAAGGAGAATGAAACATGTGGAAAATATTTCAGGAAGAGTTTTATAAGATCGCGTCCAAAAAGATTGTCTGGATCGGACTGTTCTGCCTGCTGGGTTTCGTAAGATACCGGCTGGCAATGGTTGTGGATGAGTACACCATGACGACCGGCCGGGAAACAATCTGCGGAAAAGAAGCGATCGCAAAGGATCAGGAGCTGACCGCACAGTATGCGGGGCCTCTGACAGAGGAAAAAGTTCAGACTATTTATGAAAAATACGGATTTTTCTATATTAACAGTGAAACAGGGGAACAGAATGGAAACTACTGTAGTCGTTTCATCACGGAGCGGATGACTAACAGCAGGCAGTTGGAAGAACCGGCTCTGGATGATATCCAGTTCTATCAGGGCAGTGACTGGGAAAACAATGCGGCGTATCTGTTGGAAGACGGCCTTCGATTCGATTATGTATATGGATGGGACGATCTGGCAGAAACGTACGGTATCATGGTGATCTTTTGTCTTTCCGCTTTATTTATGATCGGATTATCGTCGGTATTTTCTGAAGAATATTCTTTGAAAACGGCGGACATCCTTCTGACTACCCGGCGGGGGAAGGGCGGCGGAATCTGGATGAAAGCGGCTGCGGCCTTTGGATTTACACTGTCTATTTATTTTGCGGTCACAGTCTATGTGTGGGCAATTTATCTGAACGTATTCGGAACCCAGGGGCTGGATGCGTCTTCCGTCATGATCGGGTGGGGCAATCGTTGGGGATACTGCCCGGATACGGTGGCTGGCTTTCTCCTGTACCAGTTCTGGCTGGGGCTTGCCGGGATGATTCTTCTGACCGCTGTAGTTCTGGCGGTTTCCGCCCTCTGTAAAAATGCATTTCTGGCGGTGGTGCTGTCCCTGACGCTGTACCTCATCCCAGTGGTATGGCTGAAGCTGATCGGCCCTATGCGGATCTTTGGGCATACGGTGACAAAAGCGGTCTCACATTTTATGGCTTCCATGCCGGTTTATCTGACTATGACCTGGGACTTCGGGTTCCCGGCAGAACAGGTCATGATGCATCTGGCGATCGCGCTGGCGGTGGGAGTGGCTGGTGTGTGGCTGGGGTATTGGCGGTATCGGGGGTATCAGGGGTGAGGGGAGTGCCTGATATATTCACAAAAAACAACAAGGGGGGAATGAAGCCGGTGTACTGGACGAAAACCAGGAACCGAAGCTGTCCTATGATACATTGAAAAGGCTGGAAAGGCAGCTTGGGATCCAAAAAATTAAATGAAGCGCTTACTATATATTAAGCAAAAAGAAAGCCTGCGGAACATTCACACAACGTTCCACAGGCTTTCTCCATGCTCTCTGAGCCATCTCTGCGCCGTCTTATAATCCGGCAGCACGGATGCCACAACGGCATAAAAAGCGGGAGAGTGGTTCATCTCCTTCCTGTGTGCCAGTTCATGCACCACGATATAATCCAGCACATCCTCCGGCGCGAAGATCAGCCGCCAGTTAAAATTCAGATTCCCCTTGCTGCTGCAGCTTCCCCACCGGGTCTTCTGCTCCCGGATAGAAATGCGCCCGTATGTCACCCGCATGATCGAAGCATAGTAAGCAGCCTTCCGTGTAAAAATATCCCGGGCCGTTTCCACATAGCGGCGGCGCTCACTTTCCGGCAGCGGCGGCGGAGCCGGTGCTGCCTGCGCGGCGGCTTTTGTCAGATACTTCAGGATCCACTCCTGCTTTTCAATCAGAAAACGTTCGACCGCGGCCCTCGATGTGCGCCTCGGGGCACGTACCTTGACCTGTCCGCCGGAAGTGATCTGGACAGCCAGAGTCCTTCTGGAGCTGTAGATGAGTTCATATCCGTCCGGGTATTGTGTGCCGGAACGCTCCGCAAGCTGCGGAAGCCTGTCCGCCAGAGGACGGGGAAAAGGCTGTATTGCCATAAAATGATCCCTCCTGCTTGATTTTATATCTAAATTTGATTTTGTTTCCATTCTACCATAGAAATATATATTTTGTATCTGTTATTCTTTGATTTTTTACGCAAAGTAGTATAAAATGTAGATAAGGGCGGGCAGTTTGCTTTAGAAAAATACATTCCAACTGTACAGATGGGATGTATTCAGGAGAGAAGGGATTAGATGGCAGAAGTCAGAAAGCACATCGTCTTCCACGGCCGTGTACAGGGCGTGGGCTTCCGGTATACGGCAAAGTATCTGGCATTGTCCCTGCATTTGACCGGATGGGTGAGAAATGAATGGGACGGCACGGTGACGCTGGAGATCCAGGGAAGGGAGCCCCTGATCCAGAAGCTCCTTGTAGGACTGAACAGCAGTCAGTTCATACGGATTGAATGGATGGACACAGAGGAGATTCCGCTGGAGCAGGAAAGCTGCTTCAAGGTTCGGTGATTTTGAAATCGACAGGAGGAGATAAAAATATGACGGAGGTAATGGAAGATATAACAGTAGATGAAAAGAGAGACATGTTACTGGAAATGTTGGCGGACCTTTACACGATCAAGGCGGCAAACAAAGAGGAAAATGCAGTATGAGACCACAAAATCAAGATTACAGAGAAACAGCTTGAAATTTTAGGCGTTACAGATTTAGCAGACATTAAGCCATAGTTCAAAAAGCGGAGTATTGCCGCTCCGCTATAATCGTTCAAAGGGAACGGAGGATAAAAACCCGGAATGGAGAAAGGATGAGTAATATTGAAACTAGGTTTTATTGGAACTGGAAACATGGCCGGAGCGATCATCGGCGGGATCATCAAGACCGGACTGATCCCTCCGGAGGAGATCATCGGATCTGATATATCGGCGCCGGGCCGGGAACACATGCAGAATATCTATGGGATCTATGTCACACCGGACAACCGCAAGGTGGCGGAACGGGCGGAGGTCATATTCCTGTGTGTAAAGCCGCAGTACTATTCGACCGTCATTGCGGAGATCAAGCATGTGATCTCCAACAGGCAGCTCGTGATCAGCATTGCTCCGGGCAAGACGCTCGGGTGGCTGGAGGAGCATTTCGGAAAACCGGTCAAGCTTGTGCGCACCATGCCGAATACCCCGGCCATGGTCAGCCAGGGAATGACCGCTGTCTGCCCCAATGACTGTGTAAGTAAGGAAGAACTGGAATACGTGGTCAGCATCCTCAAGACGATCGGGGAGACGGAGGTCATCCCGGAAAATCTGATCGACGCGGTGGTGGCGGTCAGCGGAAGCTCCCCGGCCTATGTATTTATCATGATTGAAGCTATGGCGGATGCGGCAGTGGCGGAAGGGATGCCCCGTGCCCAGGCATATAAGTTCGCGGCCCAGGCGGTCTATGGAAGCGCAAAAATGGTTCTGGAAACAGGACGGCATCCGGGCGAATTGAAGGATATGGTCTGCTCACCGGCAGGGACAACCATAGAAGCGGTGCGCGTCCTGGAGAAAAAAGGCTTCCGCAGTGCGCTGATCGAGTCCATGAAGGCATGCGCGGAGGTGTCGCGCAACTTGTAAATGTGGGTAATGATTCAGAACAGGCAGCAACGGGCCTTTGATCTGACGTCCTGAACAGCCGCAAATGAGTTTTCAAGAGTGCTCAAATATGAAAGGGGGAAGCGGAATGAACATACAGGGACTGCAGAAACTTACGCTTTTGGATTATCCAGAAAAAGTGGCATGCACGATATTTACCGCAGGCTGTAATTTCCGCTGCCCGTTTTGCCATAACGCGTCTCTGGTGACTCATATTGACCTGGAAAGGAATATCCCGGTCGAGCAGGTCATGAATTTCCTGAAAAAACGCTGGCGGGTGCTGGACGGCATCTGCATTTCAGGAGGAGAGCCGCTGCTGCAGCCGGAGCTGGAGGATTTTATCCGCGGGGTCAAGGAGATCGGCTACAGTGTGAAGCTGGATACCAACGGCAGCAATGCCCGGCTTTTGAAGCATCTGGCAGAGGAAAAGCTTTTGGACTATGTGGCCATGGATATAAAAAATGCTCCTGGGAAATATGGGATCACCATCGGGATTCCAGACTACAATATGGAAGAAATCTTCCGGAGCGTGGATTTTCTGATGTCAGGAACGGTTCCCTATGAATTTCGCACCACGGTCGTGAGGGAATTTCACAAGCGGGAGGACTTTTCCGATATCGGAAGGTGGATCAAGGGGGCGCAGCGATATTATCTGCAGAGCTTCCGGGTATCCGGCGACCTGATCCGTCCGGGACTGCGGGCGTATACGAAGGAGATTCTTGTCCAGGCGCTGGAGGTGGTCCAGCGCAATGTACCCAATGCAGAGCTGCGCGGGGTGGAATGAATCACAAAAGTTCATACACCATATGCCCTGGCCAGAGGTGCGCTGAGGCATTTTAGCTACATGTTATACCCTGTGCGATCACCACACTGACTGGTCGAGAGGATGCTCGTAAAGTTGGCATTTCATTTGAAACAGGAACCCAGATTCCTACATTTTCTGGGAATTTTTTAGAAAGGATTGACAACGAATCCGATTTTGACATGCTATGCGGCTTTTAATACCAAAAGGCTGCTGAAAAGCATTGAATAATGGGAGTTTCGTAGAAATCCGCAGCCATATCTGCAAATATATGGAATAAATGGAAAAAATCAGAAAATTTACGTTTTTCTGTGCGAGATCATTGAGAATTAAAGAAAGTTTTGCTGTGGATACTGACTATACATAAATTATTTCATAATAGAAAAACAACAATATCTGGTTGCTTTCGCTAAAAACAGCACAAGATATTGTTGTTTTTTTATTTGACAGGAGGATTATATAGTGTTAGAATAATTACTGTTCACACTTGTACCGCACACATTGTGACAGGGGTACAGGGGGATACAATAACGGTTGGAATATGCAGGATGCCTGGCAGAGATGCCGGGCAGTCATTGTCTATTTTGTATGTTTTGAAGCTGTATTCGCAAGAATGTATGGGATTGATTTTTCGTACCGGGACGGTTTCAGACCGTGAGTCATCATTTTTTACATTTCCTGCATACCGTTTAAGACAGAAAGGGGAGCGCGCATATGTATCAGGTTACGAAGAGAGACGGTAAGGTTGCGCCGTTTGATCTGTCCAAGATCAGCGAGGCAATCCGCAAGGCATTTGAGGCGAAAGAGAAGGAGTATAATCAGGACATTATCGATCTGCTGGCATTGAAGGTGACGGCGGACTTTGAACCAAAGATCAAGAAGGGACTTGTATCTGTGGAGGATATCCAGGACAGCGTGGAATCCATGCTCATCCGGGCAGGTTACGCAGATGTGGCTAAGGGATACATTTTATATAGAAAGCAGAGGGAGAAGATCCGGAATCTGAATTCTACCCTGCTGGATTACAAGGATATTGTAGACAGTTATGTAAAGGTGACGGACTGGCGCGTGAAGGAGAATTCCACAGTGACCTATTCCGTGGGCGGACTGATCCTGAGCAATTCCGGCGCGATCACGGCTAATTACTGGCTGTCAGAGATCTATGACGAAGAGATCGCCAAGGCGCATAAGAATGCAGACATCCACCTTCACGACCTGTCCATGCTGACCGGGTACTGCGCGGGCTGGTCTTTGAAGCAGCTGATCAAGGAAGGGCTGGGCGGCATCGTGGGAAGGATCACGGCGGCTCCGGCAAAGCATCTGAGTGTGCTCTGCAACCAGATGGTCAACTTCCTGGGGATCATGCAGAACGAATGGGCCGGCGCCCAGGCATTTTCTTCATTTGACACGTATCTGGCGCCGTTTGTAAAGGCAGATCATCTGACCTATCCGGAAGTGAAGAAGTGTATCGAATCCTTCGTTTTCGGCGTGAATATTCCGTCCAGATGGGGAACCCAGTCGCCGTTCTCCAATATCACGCTGGACTGGACCGTACCGAATGACCTGGCCAACCTTCCGGCGATCGTAGGCGGAGTGGAGCAGGACTTCACTTATGGAGACTGTAAAGAAGAGATGGATATGGTCAACAAGGCATTTATCGAGACCATGATTGAGGGCGACGCGGAGGGCAGAGGCTTCCAGTATCCCATTCCGACCTACTCCATTACCAGTGATTTTGACTGGTCTGAGACAGAGAATAACCGTCTGCTCTTTGAGATGACTGCAAAATATGGTACGCCCTATTTTTCAAATTATATCAACAGCGATATGGAACCCAGTGACGTGCGGAGCATGTGCTGCCGACTGCGCCTGGATCTGCGGGAGCTGCGCAAGAAGTCCGGCGGCTTCTTCGGAAGCGGGGAGAGCACCGGCTCTGTCGGCGTTGTGACGATTAATATGCCGCGTATTGCGTATTTATCAGAGAATGAAGAGGAATTTTATACCAGGCTGGACCGGCTGATGGACATTTCAGCCCGCTCCCTCCACATCAAGAGGGAAGTCATTTCCAAGCTGCTGGATGAAGGACTCTATCCATATACAAAGCGGTATCTGGGCTCCTTTGACAATCATTTTTCCACCATCGGCCTGGTGGGAATGAATGAAGCCGGCCTGAATGCAAAATGGCTCAAAAAGGATCTCACGCATCCGGAGACACAGCAGTTTACGAAGGATGTGCTGAACCATATGCGGGAACGCCTGTCGGATTATCAGGAGATGTACGGAGACCTGTACAATCTGGAAGCAACCCCGGCGGAGTCTACCACGTATCGTCTGGCCAAGCATGACGTGGAGCAGTTCCCGGATATCATCACAGCAGCGGAGGAATGCGGCACGCCGTATTATACGAACAGCTCTCATCTTCCGGTGAGCTATACGGAGGATGTGTTCGAGGCGCTGGACATTCAGGACGAACTGCAGACCTTGTATACATCAGGAACCGTATTCCATACCTTCCTGGGAGAAAAGCTGCCGAATTGGAAGGCGGCGGCAGCTCTGGTGAGAAAGATCGCGGAGAATTACAAGCTTCCATATTATACGATGTCTCCGACTTATTCCATCTGCAAGAACCACGGCTACATCAGCGGCGAGCAGTATACCTGCCCGTGCTGCGGGGAAGAGACCGAGGTCTACAGCCGGATCACCGGATATTACCGTCCGGTCAAGAACTGGAATGACGGCAAGACCCAGGAGTTCAAGGAGCGGAAGGTATATGACGTGTTCGATTCCGGCTCACGAATGAAGCCCAAGGCGGCAGTGAGGACGGAAACAGAGCCCGCGTCGTTTTCCGGAGAAGGGGGAGAGGACGGGACAAAAATGATCCTGTTCACGACAAAGACCTGCCCGAACTGCAGGATCGCCACAAAATCATTGGAAAAGGCGCACATTTCCTATGAGCTGGTAGACGCGGAGGAGAATGAAGAACTGGTGAAGAAGTACGGCGTGATGCAGGCGCCGACGCTTGTGGTCGTAGACGAGGACGGCGTGAAAAAGATGGCAAACGCGTCGAATATAAAAGCATATGCTGAGAATAATAAAGAATGAGATTTTGGAATTGTCATGAAAGAGCATCGGCATCTTCTATGTGAAGAAGTATCCAACCGCACGGTCGGAGGAATTTTATGACAGTTTGAAAAAAAATGAATGCGCAGGGAGCCGAAAGGATTCCTGCGTATTCAATATAAATACCATGTATGCAGAAAGACTGCCAGCGGCAGGCTTTCTCTATATGGAAAGGCAGCAGGAACAATCCGTATTGAAGTGACTGCAAATGGTAAGGACAGGGCTGCGGCCGTCAAAGAATGAAAGCAGAGAGGTGAAAGAAATGATGTACGATATTGGAATCATAGGCGGAGGAACCGCCGGAATGACAGCAGCAATTTATGGACAGCGCGCCGGAAAGCGGACGGTTATCATAGAGGCGATGAATTACGGCGGGCAGATCACATCTTCTCCCAATGTGGAGAATTATCCAGGGATTGCCAGTGTCAGCGGGGCGGAATTTTCCATGAACCTGCTGGATCAGGCCATGAAGCTGGGGGCAGAGACAGAGCTGGAGCAGGTGACAGGGATCCGGGAGGAGGACGGCATCAAGGTGATCGAGACGGAAGGGAAGGAATATCCCTGCCGCACAGTGATCATTGCTACAGGAGTGACCCACCGGCATCTGGGGCTGGAAAAGGAAGAAAAGCTTGTGGGAGCCGGGGTGTCCTACTGCGCCACCTGTGACGGGGCATTTTTTAAGGGCAGAGATGTGGCTGTGATCGGCGGGGGCAATACGGCTCTGCAGGATGCGGAATTTCTTTCCAATTACTGCAATAAAGTCTATCTGGTACACCGCCGGGACGAGTTCCGCGGGGAAGCCGGACTGGTTGAGCCTCTGAAAAGAAAAGAGAATGTAGAATTTGTTCTGAGTGCGACCGTAAAAGAGCTGGTCGGAGAAAATGTAGTGGAAGGGCTGGTATTAAATAATAAAAAGACGGGAGAAGATTTTCAAATCTCCGTGTCTGGTGTATTCGTGGCGATCGGACAGGTTCCGGAGAATCAGGCATTTGCAGGGCTGGTCAGGCTGGATGAGTCCGGTTTTGTAGAGGCGTCGGAGGATTGCGTGACATCCTGTGAGGGCATATTCGCAGCGGGGGACTGCCGTACAAAGGAAGTGCGCCAGCTTACGACCGCGGCGGCGGACGGAGCCGTGGCGGCGCTGGCGGCATGCAGGTATATTGGCAGATTTCCTCGGCTGTTAGTATAATATAGAGTATATGAGAAGGAGGACAGATCATGAAGCGCGAAGAGTATATTTCGGATGAAGCGGTGGTAAAACGCGCAAATGAAGCAGTAAGAATTGAGCTTGAAAAAAAAAGGGCGATGGATATTCCTATTATTGTATACGATAGTAAAACGCAGATTATATATAAAGAATATAGTGACGGATCCAGAATAGAAGTGGGCAAAAGGATGAGGAAGGAGCGTTATAGCGAGCGTGTCAGAGAAAAAACCTGAGGTGATCGTTTTTGCGGGACCAAATGGTTCTGGAAAAAGTACGTTTACAGAATTATTAAAGCCGCCAATGGATTATATCAATGCCGATGAAATCAAAAAAAGTCTGAAATGTTCTGACATAGAAGCGGCACAGCTGGCAGAAAAGCAAAGAGAGGATCATATAGAGCAAATGAAAGAATTTTGCTTTGAAACAGTGCTGTCAACAGAACGTAATTTGAAGTTGCTGGAGAAGGCGAAAGGAGCAGGTTATTTTATCCGCTGTTATTATATCCTTACTTCTGATCCTACGATCAATGTCTGGCGTGTGAGATCAAGGGTGGAATCGGGAGGACATGATGTTCCGGAAGAAAAGATAATTGCAAGATACGACAGGGCGCTGAGTTTAATAAAAGACTTAGTTAAAGTTTGCGATGTGTGTCATATTTATGATAATTCCGGAACGAAACCATTTCGAATCTTTAAAAAGCGAAAAGATGAGGTCTTTTATGATGAGTGCAGTGACTGGAGTTTTGAAGATATCAGGCTGCTGACGGATATATCTAATATAGAAAGAAAGGACTTAAATTAAAATTCTTCGGTTTTGTTCGATGAAAGATAATAGGAATGGAATGCCAGGATGCATAAAATGACTGTAAAAAGGGGCTGCGGTGAGCAACCCTTTTTAAAATAACTGTATTGAACAGGCATGAGAAATCTGTTTGGGAACTGTGCAAAAAGGCAAGTTATTTTTGCACAGTTCCTTAGTTAGAGCTCTGCACTCCACCTTCCGGAAGCCCCGCACGGCAGGACCAGCCCGGTACTCTTTACCGGCAGTCCAATCTCCTGGGATTCCACATGGCCGTTCTGACTTTTCAGCTCCGCGCCGATCATGTAAGTAAGCACCGCCGGAGCCAGCCCGGTCGTATAGGAGTTGACCAGGAAGAACAGCGCGTTTTCCGACAGGATCTGTGTGCACAGTCTGATCAGCGGATGAATCATATCCTCAATCTTCCAGACTTCCCCCTTGGGCCCCCGCCCGTAAGAAGGCGGATCCATGATGATCGCGTCATAGACATTTCCCCGCCGGATCTCCCGTTCTACGAACTTCACACAATCGTCCACCAGCCATCGGATGGGCGCATCCTTCAGGCCGGAGGACACCGCGTTTTCCTTCGCCCAGGCAACCATCCCTTTGGAAGCGTCCACATGGGTAACCTGCGCCCCGGCTGCGGCCGCTGCCAATGTAGCGCCTCCTGTATATGCGAACAGGTTCAGGACCTTGACAGGATGCTTCGTGTCGCGGATCAGCTTCGAAAACCAGTCCCAGTTTGCGGCCTGCTCCGGAAACAGTCCGGTATGCTTAAAATTAAACGGCTTTAAATTAAAAGTCAGGGATCCGTAATGAATCTGCCACTGCTCCGGCAGTCTGGAAAATTCCCATTCTCCGCCGCCCTTTTTGCTCCGGTGGTAATGCCCGTTCCACCGCTTCCAGCCAGGAGCCTCCTTGGGAAAATCCCAGATCACCTGCGGATCCGGCCGGATCAGGGTATAATTTCCCCATCGCTCCAGTTTTTCCCCCTTTGAACAATCTATGATCTCATAATCCTTCCATTGGTCCGCAATCCACATGATAAAATCCTCATTCTTTCAGAAATTTGCAGTTACATCACTTTGTATAAATAGACTATCATTTTTCCGAGGGGAATTCAATAAATTTTGTTAGTATTGATAAAGCTGGTCCTGCATGTTAAGATGTAATCATAACAAATAAAATTTTCATAAAAGAGACATTTTAAGACGAAAAGGAATGTGTTGGCATGAAGATACACTGCGGCAGCCGCCAGCAGTGTGATTTTTAGAACATACGGAGGAAAAGTTTATGCATGATCCAAAGGAGTTTTTTGAACGGACCGGTGAAGGTGCGCCGGACGCCTGGGCCTGTGAACGGCACAGCGGTATGCAGAGCGTTCAGAATCTGGAGGCTGTCATCAATGAGGGACTCCGCGTTGCCCTGCTGGAAGAGACACCGGATCAGTCGCTGGAGGTACTGCTGGAGCATCTGGGAAAAGCGTTGAACGGGGCGCGGACCTACATATTTGAGCGGAACGGGTCCGGCGGCGACGACAACACCTATGAGTGGGTAGCAGACGGTGTGGAGCGGGAAAAGGAGAATTTGCAAAATGTCCCTCCGGAGGTATGTGCGGTCTGGTATCGGAACTTTACGGTCGGCAGGCATAATGTCATTCAGAACCTGGAAGAGATCCGGGAGAGTGACCCTCTGATGTATACCACCCTCAAACGGCAGAATATCCATTCCCTTGTAGTAGTCCCGCTTTATGATAAGAAAAATCTGATTGGTTTTTACGGCGTGGACAATCCGCCTGTGAAGTCGCTGGAGTACGCATCGAATATGCTCCAGACAGCGGCATACTTTATCGTATCCTCGCTGAAACGGCGCAATTTGGTCCGTGAGCTTCAAAAGCGGAGCTATAATGTTCTTCATGCCCTCAGCGTGGATTATCTGGGCATCTATCAGGTAAACTTTGACACAGGCGAATGTGTGGTATACCGGGACAACGAGCGGATCAAAGAGGACTGGAACGTTAATTTTGAGGACGGCTATCAGAGAGCGATGGAGCAGTACATTTCCCGGTATGTAGTACCGCGGGATCAGGAAAGGCTCCGACTTGTAACGAAGAAGGACTACGTGCTGGCTCAGCTTGAGAGAAAGAAAAAGTTCGATATCCGCTACCAGGTAGAAGACAATTCCTATGGCCTGAAATACCTGGAGCTCCATTTTTCCGCTGCGGAGAATGCGGAGGAGAACAGCGTGATCTTTGCCTACCGGGATGTCAATGCCGTGGTGGAGCAGGAGGAGAAGTACAGGCTGGAGGCAAGGCAGAGCCTGGAGGACATCCTGGAGGGAGCCAGGACCGGCATCTGGACCATCGAGCTGGAAGAAGGCTGCCGGCCAAGGATGTATGCGGATCGGACCATGCGCATCCTTCTGGGAGTATCGGATATGATCGAGCCGGAGGAATGCTATCGGCACTGGTTTGAAAACATTAAGCCGGGCTATGTGGAGATGGTGCAGGAAGCGGTGCGGGAGATGGCGGAGGGCAGGCGCTCTGAGGTGGTCTATCCCTGGAAGCATCCGGAGCTTGGGGAAATCTATGTCCGCTGCGGCGGTGTGCCGGACAAAAAATTTAAAAAGCCGGGTGTCTGCCTGAACGGATACCATCAGGATATCACGGAGACCATGGTGACGAGGAAGAAGCAGGAGCAGGCCATCATAGAGCTGCTGGAAAAGGTTCGGCGCGCAAACTCGGCGAAGAGTGAATTCTTATCCCATATGTCCCATGATCTCCGCACCCCCATCAACGGGATTTTGGGAATGCTGGCGATCATGGAGAAGAGTCAGGATGATCCGAAGCGGCAGAGAGCATGCCAGGAGAAGATCCGTATGTCAACGGAGCATCTGCTGTCCCTGGTCAATGATGTACTTCAGGTCAGCAAGTTGGATAGAGGAATAACAGCAGAGACAGAGGAACCCTTTGAGCTTCATGATATATTGGAAAATTGTATATCAATTTTATCAGTCCAGGCGGAGGAAGCAGGAATCCGACTGGTGTTGGAGGAGGTTCAGCTGCAGCACAGCAGGCTGATCGGAAATCCGCTGCATTTAAAGCAGATTCTGATGAATATTCTGGACAATGCGCTCAAATATAACCGGACCAATGGTTCTGTATTTGTTCAGGTAAAGGAGACTGCCTGCCAGGGCGGCATCGGAAAATATCGGTTTGTGATCGAGGATACCGGAATCGGCATAGGGGAAGACTTCAAAAAGCATATTTTTGAGCCTTTTACCCAGGAACACCAGGACGCAAGAACCAACTATAACGGCGTTGGGCTTGGCATGTCCGTAGCCAAGAAGCTGGTAGACCAGATGGAGGGGACCATTGAGGTTGACAGCCGGATCGGCAGAGGGAGCGTGTTTGAGGTCACGCTTCCCATTCGGATCGATAAGGCGTGGAGCACCCGGCCTGTGGATACAGAGCGGAATGTGAAGGCCGATATTGCAGGGATGCGTGTCCTTCTGGTGGAGGACAATGAGATCAACTGCGAGATCGTGGAATTTATGCTGGAGGATGCAGGCGCGAAGGTTGTGACTGCGAACGATGGAAAAGCCGCCGTGGATGCGTTCGCGGCATCCGATCCGTGGACGTTTGACTGTGTGCTCATGGATCTGATGATGCCGGTTATGAGCGGATATGAGGCGGCACGCGTGATCCGCGGCCTGGAACGGCCGGACGCAAAAGACGTGCCCATCATAGCGCTGTCGGCCAATGCGTTTGATGAAGACATTGCAATGGCAAAGGACGCCGGGATGAATGAACATCTGGCGAAGCCGGTGGATATCAACAAAATGTTCCGGGTGATGTGCCGGCAAAATTTTATGAAAAAAATCAAAAAAACCACTTGAATTTTCCAGAACTATTCGTTATACTAAAAAAGCTGTGGCATGATAGCGATGAAGCGTGAGGTTGCTGCCAAGTGCATGAACTGTGCAGGATGGCAGGTTTTCCGTGGAGCGAATGTCAAGTTAGGAAACTGGCGACAAGTCACTGTACGAATCACAACAGACTACTGGTCTGCCGTAAGGCGCAGTAAGAAGTAACGTGTATGTTTCTCACGACACACACGGGAGAGTGTACAGTCACCGCTTGTCGTACTGAAGTGAATAGTACGAAAAGGAGGCGACTTTTTTTATGGCAAGTCAAGTAATGAGAATCACATTGAAGGCATATGATCATCAGCTTGTTGATGCATCTGCCAGAAAAATCATCGAAACTGTTAAGAAAAACGGATCCCAGGTGAGCGGTCCGGTACCACTTCCGACCAAGAAGGAAGTAGTTACAATCCTGCGGGCGGTACACAAGTACAAGGACTCCAGGGAGCAATTCGAGCAGAGAACTCATAAAAGACTGATCGATATCATCACACCGACCCAGAAGACAGTAGACGCATTATCCAGACTGGAGATGCCGGCAGGTGTGTATATTGATATCAAGATGAAAAACAAGTAATTCATGAGCAGAATCCTAAAATTTAGGATGAGCACAGATGTGCTCCGCTGTAAATCACAGGAGGTAATAATATGAAGAAAGCTATTTTGGCTACAAAAGTTGGAATGACTCAGATCTTCGACGAAGACGGAGTCCTGATTCCGGTAACCGTGCTCCAGGCAGGCCCCTGCGTGGTGACACAGGTGAAGACAGAGGAAAACGACGGCTACAGTGCTGTACAGGTTGGATTTGTTGACATGAAAGACAAGATCGTCAGCAAGGACAAGAGCGGCAAGAAGGAAGTTGCTCACAGAAACGGCGCGACCAAGGCTGAGGCAGGCCATTTCCAGAAGGCAGGCGTTTCCTCCAAGAGATTTGTAAAGGAATTCCGTTTTGAAGACGCGGAAGAATATGCGCCGGCACAGGAGATCAAGGCAGACATCTTCGCGGCAGGCGACAGAGTAGACGCGACAGCGATCTCAAAAGGTAAAGGGTTCCAGGGCGCGATCAAGCGTCACGGACAGAGCAGAGGACCTATGACTCATGGTTCCAAGTATCACCGTCATGCTGGTTCTAACGGCGCGGCATCCGATCCAAGCAAGGTATTCAAGGGAAAGAAGATGCCTGGTCAGATGGGAAACAAGCAGATTACTGTTCAGAATCTGGAAGTGGTAAGGGTTGACGTAGAGAATAACCTGCTGCTGATCAAGGGTTCTGTACCGGGACCGAAGAAGTGCCTCGTAACGGTCAAAGAAACAGTAAAGGCTGAGAAATAATCTGACAACATAGAAAGGAGGAACACACAGATGGCAACAGTATCTGTTTATAATATCGAAGGTAAAGAAGTTGGTACGATCGATCTGAACGATTCCGTGTTTGGTGTCGAGGTCAATGATCACCTTGTACACAAAGCAGTTGTGGGCCAGCTTGCAAATAACCGTCAGGGAACACAGAAGGCAAAGACACGCGCTGAAGTTTCCGGCGGCGGAAGGAAGCCATGGAGACAGAAGGGAACAGGTCACGCAAGACAGGGTTCCACCAGAGCTCCCCAGTGGACTGGCGGCGGTATCGTATTCGCTCCGGTTCCGAGAGATTATTCTGTAAAGATGAATAAGAAGGAAAAGAGGGCTGCATTGAAGTCCGCGCTTTCTTCCAGAGTAGAAGAGAAGAAGTTCATCGTGATCGACGAGATCAATTTCGATGAGATCAAGACAAAGAAGTTCCAGACAGTTCTGGATAACCTGAAGATCAACAAGGCATTGGTAGTGCTGGAGGACGACAACAAGAACGCGGAGCTTTCCGCAAGAAATATTCCGGATGTGAAGACTGCGCGCACCAACACAATCAATGTTTACGATATCCTGAAATACAACACAGTGATCGCTACGAAAGCTGTTGTTGCGGCGATTGAGGAGGTGTACGCATAATGGCTGATATCAAATATTATGATGTGATCCAGAAACCGGTCATTACAGAGAAGAGCATGGAGATCATGGGCGACAAGAAGTACACGTTTCTGGTACACACAGAAGCTACAAAGTCCCAGATCAAGGAAGCCGTTGAAAAGATGTTTTCCGGAACAAAGGTAGCAAGCGTAAATACAATGAACCTCGAAGGAAAGAAAAAGAGACGCGGCATGGTATACGGAAAGACTGCCAAGACAAAGAAGGCGATCGTGCAGTTGACAGAGGACAGCGCAGAGATTGAGATCTTCCAGGGCCTGTAGACTTAACGAAAGCAAGCGAAGCGCAGATTGAGTTTTAGTCGAACATGTACACCCTCTGAACAAAATAAATCAAGAAAACACTACGCCCACTAAGTTCGAAAGGACCTCACTAAGTGGACCGAGTGTATTTTCACACTAAGCTCGGAAAGACCTCGCTAAGTGTTCAGTAATAAGGAAACACTACGCCCACTAAGTTCGAAAGGACCTCACTAAGTGGATCGAGTGTATTTTCACACTAAGCTCGGAAAAACCTCGCTAAGTGTTCAATATATACGGTGCAAGTCCGTGAAACTAATAATTAGAGCAAACGAAAGGAGAGACAGTAATGGGAATCAAAACATACAACCCATATACACCTTCCAGAAGACAGATGACTGGCTCTGATTTCTCAGAGATCACAAAGACAACACCTGAGAAATCCCTTCTCTCATCTAAGAAGAGAACAGCCGGCCGCAACAATCAGGGTAAGATCACAGTAAGGCATCGCGGAGGCGGCGCTAAGAAAAAATATAGAATTGTCGATTTCAAGAGAAAGAAAGACGGCATCCCGGCAACCGTAATCGGGATCGAATACGATCCGAACAGAACAGCCAATATCGCGCTGATCTGCTACGCGGACGGAGAGAAGGCTTACATCCTGGCTCCGGAAGGACTGAAGGATGGAATGAAGATCATGAACGGACCGGAAGCAGAGGTAAGAATTGGAAACTGCCTGCCGCTGGTAAATATTCCGGTTGGTACACAGATCCACAACATTGAGCTGTATCCGGGAAAAGGCGGACAGCTTGTACGCTCCGCTGGAAACAGCGCGCAGCTTATGGCAAAAGAAGGAAAGTACGCGACCTTACGTCTTCCTTCAGGCGAAATGAGAATGGTTCCGATCATCTGCAGAGCATCCGTAGGTGTCGTAGGCAATGGAGAGCACAACCTGATCAACATCGGTAAAGCAGGACGTAAACGCCATATGGGCATCAGACCTACAGTACGTGGTTCCGTAATGAACCCCAACGACCATCCGCACGGTGGTGGTGAAGGCAAGACAGGCATTGGCCGTCCGGGTCCGTCAACACCATGGGGCAAGCCGGCGCTGGGTCTTAAGACACGTAAGAAGAACAAAGCTTCTAACAAGCTGATCGTAAGAAGAAGAGATGGAAAAGCTATCAAATAATTAGTTTACAAGGAGGTTAGAACCTATGGCTCGTTCACTTAAAAAAGGACCATTTGCAGATGAAAGTTTACTGAAAAAAGTCGATGCTTTGAACGCATCCGGCAGTAAATCAGTTATAAAGACATGGTCACGTCGTTCTACGATTTTCCCGTCATTTGTCGGCCATACATTCGCCGTACATGACGGAAGAAGACATGTGCCGGTATATGTTACGGAAGACATGGTTGGACACAAGCTCGGAGAGTTCGTAGCAACCAGGACGTACAGGGGACATGGTAAAGACGAGAAAAAATCCAAAGTAAGATAAGAACAAGTATTTGAAAGGAGGGTTTATCCATGGCAAAAGGACATAGATCCCAGATCAAAAGAGATAGAAATGAGCAGAAAGATACACGGCCGTCAGCAAAGATTTCCTATGCGCGGGTATCTGTTCAGAAAGCATGCTTCGTGTTGGATGCCATCAGAGGCAAGGATGTTAAGACTGCGCTTGGTATTTTGGCTTATAACCCAAGATACGCTTCCAGCATTATAGAAAAATTATTAAAATCAGCCATCGCAAATGCTGAAAACAACAACGGTATGAGTACGGAGAACCTTTATATTGAAGAGTGTTACGCAAATAAAGGGCCGACGATGAAGAGAATCAGACCAAGGGCACAGGGCAGGGCTTACAGGATCGAAAAGAGAATGAGCCACATCACAATCGTGCTGAATGAGAGATAAGGAGGGCAATAATGGGACAGAAAGTTAATCCTCACGGCTTAAGAGTCGGAATTATCAAAGACTGGGACTCCAAATGGTATGCGGAAAAAGATTTCGCCGACAACCTTGTGGAGGATCATGAGATCAGAAAATTTCTTAAAAAGAGATTATACAGTGCCGGAATCTCCAGGATCGAGATTGAAAGAGCTTCTGACCGTGTGAAAATCATCGTTTATACAGCAAAGCCGGGCGTTGTGATCGGCAAGGGCGGCGCAGAGATCGAGAAGGTAAAAGGCGAGCTCGCGAAGTATACAGACAAAAAGCTGATCGTGGACATCAAGGAAGTGAAGAGACCTGACAAGGATGCCCAGCTTGTAGCTGAAAATATTGCGCAGCAGCTCGAAAACCGTATTTCATTCCGGCGTGCTATGAAGTCCTGCATGTCCAGAACAATGAAATCCGGCGCGCTCGGTGTAAAGACTGCGGTAGCAGGACGTCTCGGCGGAGCCGACATGGCGCGTACTGAATTCTACAGCGAAGGAACCATTCCGCTTCAGACACTGAGAGCTGACATTGATTATGGATTCGCAGAAGCTGACACAACTTACGGGAAGGTCGGTGTGAAAGTCTGGATTTACAAAGGCGAGATTCTTCCGACGAAAGCTGATAAGGAAGGGAGCGATAAATAATGTTAATGCCAAAAAGAGTAAAACGTCGTAAACAGTTCCGTGGCTCTATGAAGGGAAAAGCCCTCAGAGGAAACACGATTACCTATGGTGAATATGGCATCATCGCAGCGGAGCCATGCTGGATCAAGTCCAATCAGATCGAGGCGGCCCGTGTTGCCATGACACGTTATATCAAGCGTGGCGGTAAAGTCTGGATCAAGATCTTCCCGGACAAACCAGTGACAGCAAAACCAGCAGAAACTCGTATGGGTAGCGGAAAAGGTGCATTAGAGTACTGGGTAGCGGTTGTAAAGCCAGGACGTGTAATGTTTGAGATCGCAGGCGTTCCTGAGGAAGTAGCGAAAGAGGCTCTTCGTCTTGCAATGCACAAATTACCTTGCAAATGCAAAATCGTTTCTCGCGCAGAATTAGAAGGCGGTGATAACAGTGAAAATTAATACATTTGTAAACGAATTAAGAGGAAAATCCGTAGAAGAATTGAAAGAAGAATTAGTAGCTGCTAAAAAAGAGCTTTTTAACTTAAGATTCCAGAATGCGACGAATCAGTTAGACAATACAAGCAGAATCAAAGAAGTGAGAAAAAATATTGCTCGTATCCAGACACTGATTACTGAGGCAGGGAACTGACATTGAGCACTTAGTGAGGTTTTTTCGAACTTAGTGCGAAAGTCGTTCTTTGAGATTGGCGAGGTATTATCGAGCCTAGCGAAAAGAACATCTGCATAATAATTGAAAGGAGTATCACCGTGGAAGAGAGAAATTTGAGAAAAACCCGTACCGGCAAGGTTGTCAGCGACAAGATGGACAAGACAATCGTTGTTGCCGTTGAAAACCACGTTAAGCATCCGCTTTATAAGAAGATTGTAAAGAAAACCTACAAGTTAAAAGCGCATGACGAGAATAATGAGTGCCGTATCGGCGATACCGTTAAAGTAATGGAGACAAGACCTCTGTCCAAGGACAAGAGATGGAGACTTGTGGAGATCATGGAAAAGGCAAAATAATTTTTTATGCCTTAAGAGAATTGAAGGAGGTTTACCTGCATGATACAACAGGAAAGTAGACTTAGAGTAGCAGATAATACAGGCGCTAAGGAATTACTTTGCATCCGTGTACTTGGCGGTTCTACCAGAAGATATGCCAGCATCGGAGATGTGATCGTTGCGACTGTTAAAGATGCAACGCCAGGCGGCGTTGTTAAAAAAGGCGACGTAGTGAAGGCCGTAGTTGTTCGTACTGTAAAGGGTGCCCGCCGTAAAGACGGTTCCTATATCAGATTCGATGAAAATGCTGCTGTAATCATAAGAGATGATTTGAATCCGCGTGGAACACGTATTTTTGGACCTGTAGCCAGAGAGCTGAGAGAGAAGCATTTCATGAAGATCGTTTCCCTGGCTCCGGAAGTACTGTAGGAGGTGCCGATATGTCAACTATGAAGATTAAAAAAGACGATATGGTAAGAGTCATTGCCGGAGCAGATAAAGACAAAGAAGGCAAAGTACTTGCTGTAAATAAAAAAGACGGAAAAGTCCTGGTTGAAGGCGTCAACATGCTGACAAAGCACACAAAACCCACCATGGCAAATCAGAATGGCGGTATCGTACACCAGGAGGGACCGATTGACATTTCCAACGTAATGTATATCCATAAGGGAAAAGCTACAAGAATCGGTTTCAAGATGGACGGGGACAAAAAAGTACGTGTTGCGAAGTCAACAGGTGAAGTGATTGATTAATCCAGGAAAGGAGGTCCAGGACTTTGAGTAGATTGAGAGAACAATATCAGAATGAGATTGTTGATGCAATGACAAAAAAATTTGGATATAAAAATGTAATGGAAGTGCCGAAGCTTGATAAAGTTGTAATCAACATGGGCGTAGGTGAAGCAAAGGAAAACGCGAAATTACTGGAATCTGCGATGGCTGATCTTGAAAAAATCTCAGGTCAGAAGGCAGTGATCACAAAGGCAAAAAATTCCGTAGCCAACTTCAAAATCAGAGAAGGTATGGCAATCGGATGCAAGGTGACGTTGAGAGGCGAGAGAATGTACGAATTTGTTGACCGCCTGATCAACCTTGCGCTCCCTCGTGTACGTGACTTCAGAGGCGTGAATCCGAATGCGTTCGATGGAAGAGGAAACTATGCGCTCGGAATTAAAGAGCAGTTGATCTTCCCGGAGATCGAATACGATAAGATCGACAAGGTCAGAGGTATGGATGTGATCTTTGTCACAACCGCCAAGACGGATGAAGAAGCACGTGAATTGCTGGCACAGTTCAATATGCCATTCAAAAAGTAAGGAGGGAAATCATGGCTAAGACATCAATGAAAATCAAACAGCAGCGCAAACCAAAATTCTCTACCAGAGAATACAGCCGCTGCCGTATCTGCGGCCGTCCGCATGCATATTTAAGAAAATATGGAATCTGCCGTATCTGCTTCCGTGAATTGGCATATAAAGGTGAGATACCGGGAGTGAAGAAGGCTAGTTGGTAATCTGCCGGTGCCATAACAGATAAATTGATATAGAAGGAGGATGCTTCGACATGACTATGAGTGATCCAATCGCAGATATGCTTACAAGAATCCGTAATGCAAATACTGCTAAACATGATACAGTAGATGTACCCGCATCAAAGATGAAAACCGCGATTGCAGATATTCTTTTAAATGAAGGCTACATCAAAAAATATGACATCGTAGAAGACGGAACATTTAAGACGATCCACATCACATTAAAATACGGTGCGGATAAGAACGAAAAAGTAATTTCCGGCCTTAAGAGAATTTCCAAGCCAGGTCTCCGCGTATACGCAAACAGCGAAGAGATGCCGAAGGTGCTGGGTGGACTCGGAATTGCAATCGTATCTACAAATAAAGGCGTTGTTACCGACAAAGAAGCAAGAAAGCTCGGCGTAGGCGGGGAAGTTCTTTGCTTTGTGTGGTGACCGGAAGCACTTGGTGAATCCAAGCGTAAGCGAGAGATGAACTTAGTGCGAGGTCGTTCTTTGAGCTTAGCGATGCATTGAATACTTGGCGAGGTATTATCGAGCCTAGTATGAAAGCAGATATTCCGAACGAAGAGAGGAATATCTTCGACAGAGCTTAGCGAAAAGAACAGATAAACTGAAAACAGAGCAGACTCAAGCCTCTGCTCCGAAAATTTAAGTTAGGAGGACAAAGGTATGTCACGTATAGGAAGACTGCCGATCGCAGTCCCTGCAGGTGTAACTGTAGAGATTGCTGAGCATAATGTAGTGACCGTAAAAGGTCCGAAGGGAACTCTCGTAAGAGAACTCCCGGTTGAAATGGAAATCAAGCAGGAAGGCGAAGAAATTGTTGTCACCAGGCCAAACGACTTAAAGAGGATGAAATCCCTTCACGGCCTGACACGTACACTGATCAACAACATGGTAATCGGTGTCAGCCAGGGTTATGAAAAGGTTCTGGAAGTAAACGGTGTTGGTTACAGAGCAGCGAAGTCCGGCAACAAGCTGACCCTCAGCCTTGGATATTCACATCCTGTTGAGATGGTTGATCCGGAAGGGATCGAGACAGTTCTGGAAGGCCAGAACAAGATCACGGTAAAAGGGATCGACAAAGAAAAAGTTGGCCAGTATGCAGCAGAGATCAGAGACAAGAGAAGACCGGAGCCGTACAAGGGCAAGGGAATCAAGTACGCTGATGAAGTGATCCGCCGCAAGGTTGGTAAGACTGGTAAAAAATAAATAAGGAGGGTGTGAAAATGGTTAGTAAAAAATCAAGAAGTGAAGTTCGCAGAAAAAAGCACATGAAATTACGTAACCGTTTCAGCGGTACCGCTGAGAGGCCGCGTCTGGCTGTGTTTAGAAGCAATAATCATATGTATGCACAGATTATTGACGATACCGATGGCAGCAGCAAAACACTGGTAGCAGCGTCCACTCTTCAGAAAGACGTGAAAGCAGAATTAGAAAAGACAAATAATGTTGCGGCTGCAGCATACCTTGGAAAAGTCATTGCTGAGAAGGCAAAGGAAAAAGGAATTACCGACGTTGTCTTTGACAGAGGCGGCTTTATCTATCAGGGAAAGATCAAAGCATTGGCAGACGCAGCAAGAGAAGCTGGGCTGAATTTCTAGGAAGGGAGAACACATATGAGACAGGAACGTATTGATGCTGGTCAGTTAGAGTTAGAAGAAAAAGTGGTATCAATCAAACGTGTTACCAAGGTCGTAAAAGGTGGTCGTAACATGAGATTCACAGCTTTAGTAGTTGTCGGCGATGGAAAAGGCCATGTTGGTGCAGGTTTAGGAAAGGCTACCGAAATTCCGGAAGCGATCCGCAAAGGAAAAGAGGATGCGGCTAAGAAACTCATCGAAGTTTCCCTGGATGATAACGACAGTGTAACACACGATACCATCGGAAAATTCGGAAGCGCTTCCGTATTACTGAAGAAGGCTCCGGACGGTACCGGAGTGATCGCCGGAGGTCCGGCGCGTGCGGTAATCGAGATGGCAGGAATCAAGAATATCCGTACAAAATCATTAGGCTCTAACAACAAGCAGAATGTAGTGCTTGCCACAATCGAAGGTCTGAAGGGGATCAAGACTCCTGAGGAAGTTGCAAGGCTCCGCGGCAAATCAATCGAAGAAATCGTAGGCTAAGAAGATAGAGCTATGCTCTGTCGCATAAGCAGATGGAGCTGTTTTATCGCGTAGGAGGTAGGTAAAAATGGCAAATTTAAAAATTACGTTAGTAAAGTCTACCATTGGTGCTGTGCCAAAGCATAGAAAGACCGTTGAAGCTCTGGGATTAAGAAAACTCAACAAGACGGTTGTGCTGCCGGACAATGCAGCTACCAGAGGTATGGTACAGCAGGTTAGACATTTAGTGAAGGTTGAAGAAGAAGCATAAATAAAAAAAGATAAGGAGGTAGCAGCATGGACTTATCAAACTTGAGACCGGCAGATGGTTCTAAGCACAGCAATAACTTCAGAAGAGGCCGGGGACATGGTTCCGGGAATGGTAAGACAGCCGGTAAGGGACACAAAGGCCAGAAGGCACGTTCAGGAGCGCCGAGGCCGGGATTTGAAGGCGGACAGATGCCTTTATACAGAAGAATACCCAAAAGAGGCTTTACCTGCAGAAACTCCAAGAAGATCGTCGGCATTAATATGAGTGCGCTTGAAGTATTTGAAGACGGTGCTGTTGTTTCTGTTGAAACATTAATGGAAAAAGGCATCGTAAAGAATCCAAGGGATGGAGTAAAAATCCTCGGAGACGGAGAATTGACTAAGAAGCTCACTGTACAGGTAAATGCGTTCAGCGCGAAAGCGGCTGAAAAAATCGAGGCTCTTGGCGGAAAAGCAGAGGTGATCTAATGCTAGAAACAGTACGAAAAGCATTTCGGGTAGAAGATGTCCGTAAAAGGATACTTTACACGTTCATGATGCTGGTCGTTGTAAGGCTCGGATCTCAACTGCCGACACCGGGAGTAAATCCGGCTTATATCCAGAACTTTTTTGCGAACCAGACCGGGGATGCATTCAATTTTTTTGATGCATTTACCGGCGGTTCCTTTACCCAGATGTCTGTATTTGCATTAAGCATTACACCATATATCACATCTTCTATCATTATGCAGCTTCTGACCATCGCGATTCCAAAACTGGAAGAGATGCAGAAGGAAGGTGCCGACGGAAGAAAAAAGATTGCGGCGATCACACGTTATGTTACAGTAGGACTTGCGCTGTTTGAGTCCACTGCAATGGCTGTCGGCTTCGGCCGTCAGGGGCTTCTGACAGAGTTCAACTTTGTCAATGCCGCAATCGTAGTATGCACGCTGACCGCAGGCTCCGCATTTCTGATGTGGATCGGCGAGCGAATCACGGAAAAAGGCGTTGGAAATGGGATTTCCATTGTCCTGCTGATCAATATTGTTTCCCGTATACCGGATGATTTCTTCAAACTGTATACACAGTTCATCCAGAGCAAGACCCCTGCGAAAGGACTGCTGGCTGCGGTGATCATCCTGGTTGTCCTGCTGATAGTCGTTGTATTCGTTATTGTACTTCAGGGCGGCGAACGCAGGATCATGGTGCAGTATTCTCAGAAAGTAAAGGGAAGAAAGACATACGGCGGACAATCCACGCACATTCCACTTAAGGTAAATACCGCAGGCGTTATCCCGGTTATCTTTTCCTCATCTCTCATGCAGATCCCGTCCCTTGTTGCCACAGCAATGGGCAAAGGGAACAGCGGAGGCATCGGAGGCCATATACTGAGAGGATTAAATTCAAACAACTGGTGTGACCCTGAGAATATAGTATACTCCATAGGATTGCTGTTTTATATCGCCCTTACCATATTCTTTGCATATTTCTACACTTCGATTACATTCAATCCGTTAGAGATCGCAAACAATATGAAGAAAAACGGCGGATTTGTTCCAGGTATCCGTCCCGGCAGGCCGACGGTAGATTATATGACGAAGATTCTCAACTATATCATCTTTATCGGAGCCTGCGGACTGGTGATCGTACAGGTGATTCCGTTCTTCTTTAACGGTGTGTTCGGGGCAAATGTTTCTTTCGGAGGAACCTCGCTCATCATCATCGTAGGAGTTGTGCTTGAGACCATCAAGCAGATTGAATCACAGATGCTGGTACGCAATTATACCGGATTCCTGAACAGCAAAGGAAGCGCTGCAAAAGGCGGGGGATTCCTTGGGTATTGACAGAAATTTAGCTCGTTGTGGTTATTCATGCCGGAATAATCACAGCGGGTTAAAGTGCTATATGGATAAATCAGCCGGCGCGCCGCAGCCTTGAGGACTGCCCCGGCTGATGAAAATGGAGGTAAAAGATATGAAGATCATTATGTTAGGCGCTCCCGGAGCGGGCAAAGGAACACAGGCAAAGAAAATTGCCGAAAAATATTCGATTCCTCACATCTCTACAGGAGACATTTTCAGAGCAAATATCAAAAACGGGACGGAGCTTGGAAAGAAAGCCAAGACCTATATGGATCAGGGACTGCTTGTACCGGACGAGCTGGTGGTAGACCTGGTAGTAGACCGGGTGAATCAGGAAGACTGCGCAGGCGGATACGTACTGGACGGTTTCCCGAGAACAATCCCCCAGGCAGAGGCGCTGGACAAAGCGCTGGCAGCTCTGGATCAGAAAATGGACTATGCGATCAACGTAGAAGTGCCGGATGACAATATTGTAAACCGTATGTCCGGACGCCGCGCATGTGTGGACTGCGGGGCAACCTACCACATGGTATATGCGCCGACAGAGAAGGAAGGCATCTGCGATAAATGCGGCGGCGGTCTCATCCTGAGAGATGATGACAAGCCGGAGACCGTGAAAAAGCGTCTCGGCGTTTACCATGATCAGACACAGCCTCTGATCGACTACTATACGGAAGCCGGGATCCTCAAAGAAGTAGACGGTACCATTGACATCAACGATGTATTTGCCGAGATTGTGAAAATTCTTGGCTGAGAGCACTTCGCGATGCATTGAATACTTGGCGAGGTATTATCGAGTCTAGTAAGAAAGCACATATTCCGAACGGAGAGAGGAATATCTTCGCCAGAGCTTAGTGCGAAGCCGTTCTTTGAGATTAGCGAGGCTCTATCGAGTTTAGCGAAAAGAACTACATAAAATAATGGAGGCGTTTTATGCTTATAGAGCCTGGAATACTTGCAAAATCAAAAGCGGGAAGAGATAAAGATTGTATATACGTCATAATTTCTGTCAATGATGAATATGTATATCTGGCGGACGGGAAGAAGAGACCCGTCTGCCAGGCAAAGAAAAAAAACTGTAAACATGTGCAGCCGATCAGTAAGGCGCGCTGTGATTCCGTATCTGACGATGATGAGATCCGGCGTGTGATCAGAGGCTATATGAGTCATCTGGATGCAGAGGTGAGAGAATAAGAAGTGCAGAGAAAGGCACAGGAGGATTAAGTATGTCAAAGGCTGACGTGATCGAAATCGAAGGAGTGGTAGTAGAAAAACTGCCCAACGCAATGTTCAAGGTAGAACTGGAAAATGGGCATATCGTACTGGCCCATATCAGCGGAAAGCTGCGTATGAACTTTATCAAGATCTTACCTGGGGACAAAGTAACGTTGGAGATGTCTCCGTACGATCTCAGCAAAGGACGAATTGTCTGGAGAGATAAATAAAAAGGTGTTGACTTTGCAGGAGGCTTGATGTTATACTATGAAATAGCCGTCTTTGGTTTGGTGTGCCCAAAAACGGCAGTAGCCCCAAGGTTTTCAGCAAAGGATAGAAGGAGGATTTGACATGAAGGTTAGATCATCAGTAAAACCGATCTGTGAAAAGTGCAAGATTATCAAGAGAAAAGGAAGTATCCGGGTAATCTGCGAGAATCCGAAGCACAAACAGAGACAAGGCTAGGACAGTGGAGATGGAAATGCGCGGCACCAGGCAGAGTTTTTACGCGCATGGACATTGTTCCGGTTTTGGAGTTGTTTGTTAAAATTAGGCGGCTGACAGTATGACACGCCAGGAGGTGTGTGGAACTGTTTAATATACAGTAAGGATACATCCGGCTCGTGAATCAGGTACCGACGAGGCAGGTGGCCGTTGCGCGTTTTGCGCAAATGTATATTGCTTATAATACCCGGATCAAAGGGCGTAGCTTCAGGCGCTGCCGGGAAAGGGCATAGAGAATATGCCTGGGTAGATCGGGAAGATATGTTGTCTTCCGACAGATACCCGATGTACCCCAGTTAGGGACAATATTATAATTATTTAAATGGAGGAAAGACACATGGCTCGTATTGCAGGTGTAGACTTACCAAGAGACAAACGTGTAGAAATCGGCTTGACTTATATTTATGGAATTGGAAGAACAAGCTCAAACCGTATTTTAGCAGAAGCAGGAGTGAATCCTGATACCCGTGTAAGAGATTTGACAAGTGAGGAAGTAAAAAAGATCAGTGAAGTCATTGACGCGACTCAGATGGTAGAAGGTGATCTCAGAAGAGAGATCCAGCTGAACATCAAGAGACTGAAAGAGATCGGATGCTACCGCGGAATCCGTCACAGAAAAGGACTTCCGGTACGCGGTCAGAAGACGAAGACAAACGCGAGAACCTGTAAAGGACCAAAGAGAACAGTAGCGAATAAGAAAAAGTGAGCACTTAGCGAATGCAAGCTGTTAAGCGCGGCATGAGTTTAGTGCGAACTTTGTTCGAAGAGCAAAGCGAATCGAACATCCCGTGCACTTAGCGAATGCAAGCTGTTAAGCGCGGCATGAGCTTGGCGCGAACTTTGTTCGAAGAGCAAAGCGAATCGAACATCCCGTAAACAGATAATAAAATGAGAAAGTAGGTTAGTTTAAATGGCGAAGAAAGTTACCAAAAAAGTGACAAAAAAACGTGTCAAGAAAAACGTTGAACGAGGACAGGCTCACATCCAGTCATCTTTTAATAATACGATCGTAACATTGACGGATGCGCAGGGCAATGCTCTTTCATGGGCAAGCGCGGGCGGTCTGGGTTTTAGAGGTTCAAGGAAATCTACTCCATACGCGGCACAGATGGCAGCTGAGACAGCGGCTAAAGCAGCATTGATTCATGGTCTGAAAACAGTAGATGTTTTCGTTAAGGGTCCAGGTTCAGGAAGAGAAGCGGCAATCCGTGCGCTGCAGGCATGCGGCATTGACGTGATCAGTATCAAGGACGTGACACCGGTACCTCATAACGGATGCCGTCCGCCGAAACGCAGAAGAGTATAACCAATACCGCATATTATTAGGAGGAATTAAGAAAATGGCAGTAAACAGAGTCCCGGTTCTTAAGAGATGCCGTTCATTAGGTATGGACCCAATCTATTTAGGAATTAATAAAAAGTCAAAAAGACAGTTAAAGAGATCCAACAGAAAGATGAGTGAATACGGTCTTCAGTTACGCGAGAAGCAGAAAGCAAAATTCATCTACGGAGTATTGGAGAAACCTTTCAGAAATTATTTCGAGAAGGCAAAGCAGCAGGAAGGTATGACAGGTGAGAACCTGATGATCCTTCTGGAGACCAGACTGGACAACGTGATGTTCCGTATGGGCTTTGCAAGAACCAGAAGAGAAGCAAGACAGATCGTAGGCCACAGGCATGTACTGGTGAACGGCAAGCAGGTAAAGGTTCCTTCCTACCTTGTAAAAGCCGGCGATGTGATCGAGATCAAAGAAAAGAACAAAGGCAGCCAGAGATACAAGGATATCCTGGAAGTGACCGGCGGCAACATGATTCCGAACTGGCTGGAAGTGGATGCCGAGAATCTGAAAGGTGAAGTCAAAGAGCTTCCGAAGAGAGACGCAATAGATGTTCCTGTTGACGAGATGTTGATCGTCGAGCTGTATTCTAAGTAATTCATTCGGATATAGCATGATTGAAAAGTACCCCTCAATATTTTTTAACCCATAAGGAGGGTCGTGTAGTGTTTGATTTTAATAAACCGAATATTGAAATTACAGAAATTTCAGAAGATAAGAAGTATGGAAGATTCGTTGTAGAGCCTTTGGAGCGGGGATATGGAATCACATTGGGTAATTCCCTGAGAAGAATTATGCTTTCTTCTCTTCCGGGCGCGGCGATCAGCTCCGTGAAGATTGACGGAGTACTGCACGAATTCAGTTCCATACCGGGCGTGAAAGAAGATGTGACCGAGATTATCATGAATCTGAAATGTCTGGCAATCAAGAATACATCGGAATCAGACGAAGTGAAGACTGCATATATCGAATTCGAGGGAGAAGGTGTTGTAACAGGCGCCGACATCCAGGCGGATGCCGATATTGAGATTATGAATCCGGATCAGGTCATCGCTACATTAAGCGGCGGTAAGGACAGCAAGCTGTACATGGAGCTTACGATCACAAAGGGAAGAGGTTATATCAGCGCGGATAAGAACAAGGGAGAGGATATTCCGATCGGCGTCATCCTGATAGATTCTATCTATACGCCTGTTGACCGTGTAAACATGTCAGTAGAAAATACACGTGTCGGACAGATAACCGATTACGATAAGCTCACGCTGGACGTATGGACAAGAGGTACATTGCTTCCGGACGAAGCGGTCAGCCTTGCCGCAAAGGTACTCAGCGAACATCTGAAATTATTCATCGACCTGTCAGAAGTCGCGCAGGCTGCTGAGGTCATGATCGAAAAAGAAGATGATGAAAAAGAGAAGGTTCTGGAGATGAGTATTGATGAATTGGAATTATCTGTCCGTTCATACAACTGCCTCAAGAGAGCAGGTATCAATACCGTGGAAGAGCTTACGAATAAGACGCCGGAAGACATGATGAAGGTACGGAACCTGGGACGCAAGTCCCTGGAGGAAGTCCTTGCGAAACTGAAAGAACTCAATCTGGAGTTAAATTCAGGTGAGGAATAAAATAGAGGATGATCGTTCTATGGCAGGAAGCCGTGAATGATCATAAACGATCCAAATATCCGGCCAGTAAGCCCGAAGCGCATGGCAGGAGCATTTGATTAATAAGCCCGAAGATTGCATAACCAAATGTGCGGCTTATGAGGCGGAGAGAGTTTACAGCCAGCTGTAATGACAAAACAGTCTCATAGGCAAATGAATGGAGGATAAGAATAATGGCAAAATATAGAAAACTTGGCAGAACATCCAGCCAGAGAAAAGCTTTGATCAGAAACCAGGTAACCGCGTTGCTTTACAATGGAAAGATCGTGACCACAGAAGCGAAGGCAAAAGAGATCCGCAAGGTTGCGGAGGGCTTGATCGCAAAGGCTGTCAAGGAAAAAGATAACTACGAAGAAGTGACCGTAAAGGCAAAGGTTGCGCGCAAGGACAAGGACGGCAAGAGAGTAAAGGAAGTCGTTGACGGAAAGAAAGTTACCGTATATGATGAAGTAGAGAAGAAGATCAAGAAAGATATGCCGAGCAGACTTCATGCCAGAAGAGAGATGCTCAAGGTTCTCTACCCTGTAACAGAAATTCCGGCTGCCGCGGCAGGAAAGAAAAAGAATACCAAGAAGGTAGACCTGGTAGATAAGTTATTTACCGAGATCGCTCCGAAGTACGAGAACCGCAAGGGCGGCTACACAAGAATCGTGAAGATCGGCCAGCGCAAGGGTGATGCTGCTTTGGAAGTGCTTCTTGAGTTAGTATAATTTAAAATAACTTTTATAATCTGTAAAATATGTAATAAGACGAAAAAACCTGTTGCTGAAACAGGTTTTTTTGTACAAAAAAAGGCTGTCGGGAAAGGCTATTGGCTTAGGATCTTGCTGTGAAGAAATAGGATCACAGCAAGATCCCGAAGAAAAAGCCATTTCCTGACTGCCGCTTTTGCAGTTTACCAGGACTGGAAAAACAGGTTGTTTCCTACATTGACTCCGACCCGGTCGGTGGCGCCTGCATACAGGAAATAATAGCAATCCGCAACAGCCGAAAGTCTTGCTCCGTTCAAAGCCTCCTGCGCCACCTGATAGGAGAGATCGCTGGGGCCTCTGGCAAGTACCGTATCCAGACGGCCTGTCCATACTGGTTCAAACTGTCCCTCTGCATACACGATCTCTTTGATCGTATTTGGGAAGATGGAACTGCTCATCCGGTTCATGATTACGGTAGCAACAGCCAGCAGCGAATCATGCTCCTGCATGGCTTCACATTCCAATATGGCCGCAAAAATATCCAGCTCACTGCCGGAGACATTTGCCGCGCCGCCGTTCACAATGGTACTGTCGTTTACTTCTTCTTCCGTTTTTTTATCCTCGCCGGGTTTTTCGACTTCTGACACAGTCGGCACCGTAATCGGCTTCTGTGCGTTCTTTTTCGCTTCCTCGGCCTTTCTCGCCGCTTCCGCCTGTCGGGCTTCCTCCTCACGAAGCAGAGCAAGCTGCGCGTTGAATGTGGCAAGATCTGTGGAGGTCGCCTTTGCAGTCGCGTTAAGTTCTACTCTCCGCTGTTCCAGCTGCTCCTGCAGATCTTCCAGAGAGGCCTCCTGGTTCAGGAGCACCTGTTCCCGCTCTGCGATATCTTCCCGTATTGTCCGCAGCTTATCAAGCATATCGCGGTCATAGCTGCTGATATTCTCAATAAATTCCGCTTTATTCAGAAAATCAGTCATACTGTCCGCAGAAAAAAGCATTTCCAACAGTGATTCATTGCCCACTTCGTACATATATTTAATGCGGGCCTTCATCGCCTCATAACGCTGTGATTCGTCTGCCTGGGCATCCGCAAGAGAATCCCGGGTACGGAGGATCTCGCTGTGGATGATCTCAATCTGGTTCTTTGCGGAGGCAATCTCATCGCTGATCTTGACCATTTCCTGATTGATGCCTTCAAGCTGGCTGTTCAGTGAGCTGGTCCTGTTTTCCAGATCTGCGATATTCGTCGCATGCACGGAGAGCGGAGAGCAGATAAGGATCAGAGAGCAGATCAGTATCCCCAAAGGGCATCCTCTGCCCGGCGCTCCCACATGGCATACAGCCCTTCTTCGGAAAGGCGCCAGCCCCGTGTTTCTCTTTTGTGTTATATGATGTTTCATAAAATAATTTCCTTTCAAACATTTAATAAAAGAATTGCCTATGATAGTATACTATAAATTGCAAAATTAATCAATTTTTGTTATTATATTTTTGTAAAAAGTTTGTAACAAAAATAGACTGTGAATAGTAATATTCAGGAAGGAACTTAGAGAATATGCATCAGATAAAAATGATCGGACTGGATCTGGACGGAACATTGCTGACATCGGATAAAAAATTACTGCCTTATACCAGGCAGGTGATCGCAGAGGCGATCAGGCGGGGAATCCTGGTACTCATGGCAACCGGACGTCCTTACACGGGCATCCCCAAGGAGCTGCGCGATTTTCCGGGTATACGCTATGCACTGAGCTCCAACGGCGCGCGCATTCTGGATACACAGACAGGAAAGGTGCTGATCGAGCATCTGCTTCCGCTGAAAAGTGCGAAAAAGGCATTGGAAATTTTACGGAAGTATGATACATTACAAGAGGTATATTTTGAAGGACAGGGTTACGCGGAGGCTGATAAGCTGGATAGGATCTCCAGATACCACCACAATCCCCATATGTGGGAATATGTCCGGAGCTCCAGAAAGCCTGTTCCCAGCCTGACAGAGCTGATCGAGCGGGAGAACCGGGACATGGATAAGGTTCAGGCTCTGTTTGCGGATATGGAGGAGCTTGCGCGGGCGTGGAAGGAACTGGAGCGGTACAGGGAACTTGTACTGGTCTCATCCCTTGGATACAACATTGAGATTAATGCGGCCGGTGTAGATAAAGGCACAGGTCTGATGGAACTTGGAGCGCTGCTGGGGATCCGCCCGGAGGAGATCATGGCCTGCGGGGACGGAGATAACGACATCCGCATGCTGGAGCTGGCGGGAGTCGGCGTTGCCATGGGAAACGCCGGGGAAAATGTAAAGGCTGCCGCGGATTACATAGCAGAAACAAATGATCATGAGGGGGCCGCAAAGGCGATTGTGAAATATGCATTTTGCAATGACTCAGAACAGCAATAGTTTAAAGACTTTTTAAAACAGGAGGAAAACAATGTTAGACGCATTAAAGGTCATTATTTTGGGGATTGTGGAAGGGATCACGGAGTGGCTTCCCATCAGCAGCACAGGGCATCTGATCCTGGTGGAGGAATTTATCAAGCTGGAGCTGAGCGAGGCATTCATCGAGATGTTCAATGTAGTCATCCAGCTCGGCGCGATCATGGCCGTTGTTGTGATCTATTTTCACAAGCTGAATCCATTTTCGCCGACCAAGACGCAGAAGCAGAAGATGCTGACGATTCAGCTCTGGGTGAAGGTGGCGATCGCGGCAGTTCCGGCCGCGGTGATCGGGCTTTTGTTCGATGACATGATCGAAGCCAAGTTTATGAATGCATATGTGGTAGCGGCAACTCTGATCATCTACGGAATTTTATTCATCATCGTGGAGGAGAGCCACAAGAATAAGCAGCCTAAGGTGACGAAGCTGTCCAGACTGACTATACCGATGGTGCTGGTCATCGGCGTATTCCAGGTGCTTGCGCTGATCCCGGGGACCTCGCGTTCAGGAGCGACGATCATTGGCGCGCTTTTGATCGGGACTGCAAGAGGCGTTGCGGCGGAATTTACCTTTTTCCTGGGAATCCCGGTCATGTTCGGAGCCAGCTTTTTGAAGATCATTAAGTTTCTGAAGGATGGTGCAAGCATTGCTGGCAGTGAAATTTTTCTGCTCCTGCTCGGCTGCGGCGTGTCATTCGGCGTATCGATCTTTGCGATCAAGTTTTTGATGCAGTATATCAAGAACCATGATTTCAAAGCATTCGGATATTACAGGATCGTCCTGGGTGTGGTTGTGCTGATCTATTTTGGCGTTTCCGGACTGCTTGCGGCGTAGTGTAATAAAGCGATTACAAAAAATCACCGGACAGTATTTTGAGGGCTGGCCGGTGATTTTTACGTATAGAAAGAGTTCCTTCATTTGGGAATTTGGTTTTTTGGAAGTATTTATTTTGAATAAATTTGATGGATAAGTCTTGTATTTTTGCAGAAATCTGATAAAATATAAAACTGTGTGTATGATTATACATATGCTGCAATTCACGGCCAGAAGAAGACGACCAGAGAACTCCTGCGTACAACAGCCTGCGCTTTTGTGGATCGCGGCATACGGAATGAAAAAGTTTGGAGGAGAGATTATGAAGAAAAAATTGTTAAGCCTTTTATTAGCAGCGGCATGTGTATTTTCTATGGCGGCATGCGGTTCCGAAAGCGATTCTGCCGGAGACAGCGGGAATGCGGCACAGACAAGTGAAGCAGACGATACGGAAGACGCGGAAGAAGCAGAAGCGTCCGGAGAGGGCGGAACGCTGATCATGGCGACCAATGCGGAGTTCCCGCCGTATGAATATCATGAAGGCGATGAGATCGTTGGAATCGACGCAGAGATCGCGGCGGCGATCGCGGAAGAGCTGGGGATGGAGCTGAAGATTGAGGATATGGCATTTGATTCCATCATTACCGCGGTTTCCGGAGGAAAGGCGGATATGGGTCTTGCAGGTATGACCGTGAATCCGGACCGTGAGAAGAATGTTAATTTTTCAGATACTTATGCAACCGCGGCTCAGGTGATCATCGTGAAGGAAGGCAGCGAGACAGCAGGCCCGGATGATCTGACTGGAAAGAAGATCGGGGTTCAGCTTGGAACCACAGGAGATATCTATGCGGAGGATATCGAGGATGCGGAAATAGAGCGCTACAACAAGGGAATGGAAGCTGTTCAGGCGCTGCTGCAGGATAAGATCGACGCAGTCGTGATCGACGGGGAACCGGCGAAGGTCTATGTGGCGGAGAACGAAGGTCTGAAAGTGCTGGATGAGCCTCTGACTGAGGAAGAATATGCCATCGCGATCGCAAAGGACAACGACGAACTGCTGGAAAAGGTGAATACCGCGCTGACAAGCCTGAAGGATTCCGGCAAGCTGGATGAGATCGTTGCAAAGTATATCTCTGCAGATGAGTAATGGCTGCGGCAATACCATTTACGATTAAATAAGAGGAAATAAAGAATGCTTCAGACATTTCAGGAGAGGTTTTACGATAATTTTATACAAGACGACCGTTGGAATTATATCTGGGAAGGGCTGACCGTGACATTGCGTGTCACATTGTTTGCAGTCATCCTGGGAATCGTGATCGGATTTTTGATCGCCATTATCCGATCCACCTACGACAAGACCGGAAAGATGAAGATACTAAACTTTATCTGCAGCGTCTATCTCACGGTGATCCGGGGAACCCCGGTGGTCGTACAGCTTTTGATCATTTATTTCGTGATCTTCGGCAGTGTGGACATCAACAAGATCGTAGTCGCGATCATGGCGTTTGGAATCAATTCCGGCGCCTATGTAGCAGAGATCTTCCGGTCCGGGATCATGTCGATTGATAATGGGCAGTTTGAGGCCGGACGGAGCCTCGGCTTCAATTATACACAGACCATGCGGTATATCATCATGCCCCAGGCATTTAAAAATGTCCTTCCGGCGCTCGGCAACGAGTTTATCGTTCTGCTGAAGGAGACCTCGGTGTCAGGCTATATCGCGCTGCAGGATCTGACAAAGGGCGGCGATATCATCCGAAGCCGTACATATGACGCATTTATGCCTCTTCTGGCCGTGGCGCTGATCTATCTGGTCATGGTCATGATATTTACAAAACTGGTGAATATACTGGAGAGGAGGCTGAGGAGCAGTGATCATTAATGGAGATGTATTGATCAGGGTGGAGGATATCCACAAGGTTTTCGATGACAGCCTGCACGCGCTGAACGGTGTCTCGGAGGAGATCTCAAAAGGCGAGGTGGTTGTGATCGTGGGACCCTCCGGTTCCGGAAAATCTACGTTTCTGCGGTCTTTGAACCTCCTGGAGGTTCCTACAACCGGGCATATTTATTTTGAGGGAGTAGATATCACAGGAAAGCAGACCAATATTGACAAGCACCGCCAGAAGATGGGGATGGTATTTCAGCATTTCAACCTGTTTCCCCATAAGACCATATTAGAAAATATCACGCTGGCGCCCACCAAGCTTCTGAAAAAAAGCAAGGAGGAAGCAGATGCCGAGGCAATGAAGCTTCTGCGGAAGGTGGGACTGGAGGAGAAGGCGGATGCGTATCCGTCCCAGCTCTCCGGCGGACAGAAGCAGAGGATCGCGATCGTCCGTTCCCTGGCAATGAACCCGGACGTGATGCTGTTTGACGAGCCGACCTCCGCGCTGGATCCGGAGATGGTCGGGGAGGTACTGGAGCTGATGAAGCAGCTGGCCCATGACGGCATGACGATGGTGGTAGTCACCCACGAGATGGGATTTGCAAAAGAGGTTGCCACCCGTGTACTGTTCATGGATCAGGGACAGGTGAAGGAGCAGGGCACGCCGGAGGAATTTTTCGGCAATCCGAAAGATCCGAGGCTGCAGGAATTTTTGTCAAAGATTCTGTAGCAGGCGCTGTTGCCGCCATATAAAGAATGAAAGAAATCTTACTGGCTTTTCAGAATTTTAAAGTCGGTAAGATTTTTTATTAATGATGCAGAACTGGCAGCAGATGGGTCTGTGGTCTGCCGTTTTGTATAATACCGAAACTTTCCATTCCAATATTATTGAAATCGTCAGGGAAAAGTAGTAAAATCCATGTCATTGGATCATCAGAGAAAGACTGTATAAAAGGAATATTACATATGAAATATGAACGTATCTCAAAAGGAACCTTTCTGGAACGGCCCAACAGGTTCATCGCCTATGCGGAGCTGGCCGGGAAAACGGAGGTCATCCATGTAAAAAATACCGGCAGGTGCGCGGAGCTTCTGATACCGGGAGCGTCCATTTACGTGCAGGAGAGCGATAATCCCGCACGAAAGACAAAGTGGGATCTGATCGGTGTGGAGAAGGGCAGCCGGATGATCAATATGGATTCCCAGGTACCTAATCTGGTCGTGAAGGAATGGATCGAATCGGGGCATTTGACCTCGGATATCCGGATGGTCAGACCGGAGACTGCATATGGTAATTCCCGTTTTGACCTATATGTAGAGACTGGGAGCAGCAGGATTTTCATAGAAGTCAAGGGAGTAACCCTGGAGGAAGAGGGGGTGGTCCGTTTTCCGGATGCCCCCAGCGACCGTGCGGTGAAGCATCTTCAGGAGCTGGAAAAGGCGGTCAGGGAAGGATATGAGGCTTATGTATTCTTTGTGATCCAGATGAAGGGAGTACGGTATTTTACCCCCAACATGGATACCCATCCTGCCTTCTGCGAAGCCTTGAAGTCGGCAAAGGCGGCGGGGGTGAACATACTGGCCTATGACTGCCGGGTCAGCGGCGACCGGATCGAGATTGCGGATCCCGTGCCTGTGGTGCTGGAAAGTCCCAGGCTCAGGGAAGCGGTGGAGCCTGTCATTCAGTGGTATCGGGAGAATCACAGGGACCTGCCGTGGCGGAATACCAGGGACCCGTATCGGATCTGGGTGTCGGAGATCATGCTTCAGCAGACCAGAGTGGAGGCCGTAAAACGCTATTACGAACGTTTTTTGTCAGAGCTTCCTACGGTGAAGGAGCTGGCAGAGGTGCCGGAGGACCGGCTGATGAAGCTGTGGGAAGGGCTGGGCTACTATAACCGGGCGCGGAACATGCAGAAGGCGGCCAGACAGGTGATGGAGGAATATCAGGGCGAATTTCCTCATACATATGATACAATCCGGTCTCTCGCCGGAATCGGAAATTATACGGCAGGGGCGGTCAGCTCCTTTGCCTTCGGGATTCCCAAGCCGGCGGTGGACGGCAATGTGCTGCGGGTCCTTTCGCGGATCCTGGCCAGCGAAGAGGACATTATGAAAGCCTGTGTCCGTTCCTGGATGGAACGCGCGGTGGAGGAGGTCATTCCGGAGCAGAACGCGTCAGACTTCAACCAGGGGCTGATCGAGCTGGGAGCTCTCATATGCGTTCCAAACGGAGATCCCAGGTGCCGGGAATGCCCTGCGGCCGGGCTCTGCCTTGCCAGAGAAAAAGGAATACAGACCCGGCTGCCTGTGAAGGCAAAGGCAAAGGCCAGAAGGATCGAGAAGCGGACGGTCCTGATCTTTCGGGACGCCCGGGGCGTCGCGATTCGCAAGCGCCCGTCCAGGGGGCTGCTTGCCGGCCTGTATGAGCTGCCCAATGTGGAAGGGCACCTGACCGGCAGACAAGCGGCTGACTATGGAAAGTCCATCGGCCTGATGCCGGTCCGGGTACGGAAGCTGGAGGAAGCGAATCATATTTTCAGCCATGTGGAGTGGCATATGATCGGATATGAGATGCTGGTGGATGAGCTGGAGAAGAGCTGCGGCGCGGAGATGATCTTTGCAAAAAAAGAAGAATTGGAGACGGTGTACTCAATTCCGTCCGCATTTGAAAGCTATATGAATCTGGGACGAATTTGAAAATAAAGTGTATTTGAAGGGGAGGGGTAACAGACATGAAGGAAAGTATGGAGTTATCCAGACAGCAGCAGAAATCAAAGGAAACAAAGGAACGGATTTTCCGGGCGGCCAAACAGATCCTGAAAAAGAAGGGCTATGAGGAGCTTTCCATCAAGAATATCTGTGAGGAGGCCGGAGTTTCCAACGGCAGCTTTTATCATCACTTTAAGACAAAGGATGATCTGCTTTCTTATTATATAGAGGAACAGCCAAGCATCAATCCGGCGCTTCTGGAGCTCCCGCGTGATGCGGGTGAGGCGAAGATCGCGATCATCCGGGTTTATCTGAACTATGTGAGCTACTGCAGGGAGCTGGGCGTGGAGTTCATGTCCGGGTACTACAATCCGAAGAACCAGGCGCTGAACGCTGCCATACGGACCGAGAGGCCCTATCCGATCGTGACCGTGCAGGAATATGTAGAAAAAGCGGCTCTGGCCGGGATCATCCATCTGAATGTAGAGATTGAGGCATTTACCACAGACATCCGGATGATCGTCATCGGCAATGTATTCGAGTGGTGTCTGCGCAGCGGAGAAACAGACTTTGAGGGAAATATGAGACGTTCCCTTGGAAAATATCTGGACAGTACGATCTGCTGAGATTTCGTACCGAAGATGGAGGTATGGTTTGAAATATACATTTATCGTAAATCCGAAATCCCGTTCCGGGCGCGGCGGGATGATCTGGAAGCTGACAGAACCGGAATTGAAAAAAAGAAGAATTGACTATGAAGTATTTTACACGGAATACGCGCGCCACGCGGTTCGGATCACGGATGAGATCACAGCCGACGGACAGGAGCATACGCTGGTGGTGGTTGGCGGCGACGGCACGGTAGACGAGGTGGTAAACGGGATCCGCGACTGCTCCAGGGTCACTCTTGGATATATCCCGACCGGCTCCGGCAACGACTTTACCAGGGCGCTCCACCTGCCCGCCGAGGTTCATGCGGCCCTGGAAAATATTTTCGAAAGCGGCAGGAAGGTTCCCATGGATGTGGGCAGGGTGAACTGCGGGGAACAGACATGCCGGTTTGCGGTCAGCGCCGGGATTGGCTTTGACGCCGCGGTGTGCCATCGGGCCGCTGTCTCGCCGATTAAGACGGTCTTAAACAAATTGGGTCTTGGAAAGCTGACCTACCTGGCGATCGCATTGAAATGGATCCTCCGTGAACAGCCCATGTCTGCGGAGATTCGGATCGACGGAGAGAGAGCAAGGCATTTTGAGCATACATATTTTGCGGCGGTCATGAACCATCCCTATGAGGGAGGGGGCTTCTTTTTCTGCCCGGAGGCTCAGATCGGAGACGGGATGCTGGATGTGATCGTGGTTTCCGAGCTGCCGAAATGGAAGATCCTCCTTCTGCTCCCCACCGCATTTTGGGGAAAACACGTGAACTTTCAAGGAATATCGATTTACCGATGCAGGGAGATTGAAGTGAAAATGGGCAAAGAGCTTCCAATCCATGCGGATGGAGAACCGATCGCCCGGGGGCAGACGATCCGGGCTGCTCTGGAGCCGGAACAGATCCGGGTGATCGCGCCGCGGGTTAAAAAGATTTGATAAAAAAGATTTCTATGAATGTTTTGTAAACATCCTTGTTGTTGTGATGGAATCGTGATATAATCGGGAGAATGAAAAGTACTCTTGAAAAAAGTACAGGGGGATATGTAGACTTTAATCTATATCAGAGGGAGCGTTTCATATGACATGGAGGGAAAGGACGGCAGAATTGCTGAAAAAATATAAGCATGGATGGGTATTCAGCTATTTTCTGGTCTATATGCCGTGGTTTTTATATCTGGAGAAGCATGTGACAAAGAATTATCATGTCATCCATTCGGCGATTGATGATGAGATCCCGTTTATCGAATATTTCATTGTGCCGTATTTACTGTGGTTTGTATTTATCGCGGCGGTGATGCTGTACTTCTTTTTTACGGATGTAGAAGGATTTTACAGGCTTGCGAAGCTGATGTTCGCGGGAATGACCATTTTTCTGATTGTATCCACGCTGGTTCCCAACGGTCTGAATATCAGGCCCTATGCGTTCGAGCGGGATAATATTTTCGTAGATATGGTAAAGCTTTTGTACCGGGCGGATACGCCGACCAATGTGATGCCCAGCATCCATGTATATAATTCTCTGGCTGCTTGTATCGCCATCAGCCAGAGCCGCGCGCTGCAGAAGCACAGGGCGGTCTGTACAGGGGCTTATGCACTTGCGGCGCTGATCATTATGGCAACGATGTTTTTGAAGCAGCATTCCGTGATCGACGTGGCGTCGGCGGCCGTGATGGCGCATATGCTGTACCAGTTTTTCTATGTACCGGACGGGCGGCGGTATGCAGAGAGAAGGCTGTCGCAGACGGCAATGCTGCAGAATAAATGATGTGACCGCAGAATGAAAAGTGTGAGTATATATAATGCAGACAGGATAATGAGGAGGAAAAAGGAACAATGGGAAAGATTATGCTGACAGGAGACCGACCGACCGGAAAATTACACGTAGGCCACTATGTCGGTTCATTGAGAAGAAGGGTGGAGCTGCAGGAGTCCGGCGGATTTGACGATATATTTATTATGATCGCGGATGCCCAGGCGCTGACGGATAATGCGGACAATCCGGAAAAGGTACGCCAGAATATCATTGAGGTGGCGCTGGATTATCTGGCATGCGGCCTGGATCCGGAGAAGTCCACGCTGTTCATCCAGTCCCAGGTGCCGGAGCTGTGCGAGCTGTCATTTTATTATATGAACCTGGTGACCGTGTCCAGACTGCAGAGGAACCCGACTGTAAAGTCCGAGATCCAGATGCGCAATTTCGAGGCAAGCATTCCGGTGGGCTTCTTTACGTACCCCATCAGCCAGGCGGCGGATATCACTGCGTTTAAGGCAACCACGGTGCCGGTAGGGGAAGACCAGCTTCCCATGCTGGAACAGACAAAGGAGATCGTGAGAAAGTTCAACTCTGTCTATGGGGATACTCTGTCAGAGCCGGAGATCCTGCTTCCGGACAATCAGGCGTGCATGCGCCTCCCGGGAATCGACGGCAAGGCAAAGATGAGCAAGTCGCTGAATAACTGTATCTATCTTTCCGAGGAACCGGATGAGATCAAGCAGAAGGTGTTCAGCATGTTTACAGATCCCACTCATATTCGTATCGAGGACCCGGGCAAGCTGGAGGGCAACACGGTATTCACGTATCTGGACGCGTTCTGCAGGCCGGAGTATTTCCCGGAATTTCTGCCGGATTATACCAGCCTGGATGAGCTCAAGGCTCACTATAAACGGGGCGGTCTCGGCGATATGAAGGTAAAGCGTTTCCTCAACGCAGTCCTACAGGCGGAATTAGAACCCATCAGAAACCGGAGAAAGGAATACCAGAAGGATATTCCGTACGTTTATGAGATTCTCAGAAAGGGCAGTGAAAAGGCGGAAAGAAGAGCTGCGGAGACATTGCAGGATGTGAAGGCGGCCATGAAGATCAATTACTTTGACGACGCGGAACTGATCAGCAGCCAGGCGGAGCGGTTTCAGAAGCTTTAAAGCTTCTTGATACAATTGCAAGGGCAAAAGAAAACGAATAAATTTCCAGATGAAAGGGGCTGTACAGCCCCTTATTTCCGTAAATAAAAAATCAAGGACATAAATCCTTGATTTTTTAAAAACGTGCGATAGAGGATTCGAACCCCCGACCTTCTGGTCCGTAGCCAGACGCTCTATCCAGCTGAGCTAATCGCACATATCTGATAAAGCCGTTCACAACATATGTTAGTATATAATATAGGAACGGCTTTGTCAAGTTTTTTTGAAAATTTATTTTCCGTCTGTCATCGGATTCGGGAACAGATGTCTCGGGATTCCGTCTACCATGACAGGTGATACATCGCCCTGGATCAGAGGACGTACATAGTTTACGAACTCATCGGTTACATAATCCGCGTCTTCATTCATCCATTCTCTCGGAACAAGCTTCTCGTCATTGGCGATCTTATGAACATCCTTCACCTCGGTTCCGCTCTGATACGGATCATCGGACAGACGCTGGATGACAACCATCTTGCCGCTGTCGCCCTCGTCTGCAGCCTTCACCGCGGCACCGCCCACCTGATATGCCTCCAGAATGTCCACACGGGAAGCACAGTGGGAAGCAGACCTCTGCAGAGTGCTCAGTTCAATAGCACGGGACTTACATCCGATATCTCCGGCAATATAGCTTGCCAGATAGTTTGCGGTACCGGACAGCTGCTTGTGGCCGAATGCGTCTACGAAGTCGATGCTCTGTCCCAGCTCGCATACATAGCGCCCGTCGTCCAGACGGATTCCCTCGGAAACCGCGATTACAGCAGAAGACTTCTTGGTCAGGATCTGTCTGACCTTGTCGCCGAACTTCTGGATATCAAACGGAACCTCCGGCAGATAGATCAGATCCGGTCCGAAGCAATCCTCGCCCTTTGCAAGAGCGGCGGCTCCGGTCAGCCATCCCGCGTTACGTCCCATGATCTCGATGATGGAAACCAGTCCCTTGGAGTATTCCAGACAGAAGCTGTCGCGGATGATCTCCTTTACGGATGTGCCGATATACTTGGCAGCGCTTCCGTATCCCGGCGTATGGTCTGTCAGAGCCAAGTCGTTGTCGATGGTCTTCGGACAGCCGATGAAACGTGTCTTGAATCCGGTAATGATGGCATAGTCAGATAACTTCTTGATGGTATCCATGGAGTCATTGCCGCCGATATAGATAAAGGCTTCAATATTCAGCTTTTCCAGGATCTCGAAAATCTTGTCATAGACATCTCTGTCTTCGTGGATCTCCGGCAGCTTATAACGGCATGAACCAAGAAAAGCAGCAGGCGTTCTCTTCAAAAGCTCCGCATCCAATTCTGTGGTGATATAGTCTGATAAATCTATATATCTTTCTTGTAGCAGTCCCTGGATCCCGTGCAGCATACCATAGACCTTGCCGGCTCCGCGATCCTTAGCGGTGCGGTATACGCCCGCGAGACTTGAATTAATAGCGGCGGTCGGTCCGCCTGACTGACCGACGATTACATTTCCCTTCATGATATAGTACCTCCGTATGATTTGATAAAGCTGACCATACTTCTGCCAAAGGATGATCAGACCTGCAGAGTATCCTCCGCTCTGCAAAAACTACAATTACTAGTTTAGTGTATTTTTTGTGTTTTGTAAAGAAAAAATAAAAAGTGCTTGCAATTTCTTCAAAAATAAAGTATCATACTATTACTCTGATTCCAAATCATATGATTATCTATTTAATCAAGATCAGTTCTGGTTCCAAGTTTTCAATGAATTTTCAATCTTCAGTGAAAAGTGACTGCCGATATCGCAGAAAGGAGTGGATGCACCAATTGTAAATCATTATGACGTTTTAAAGTTTATAGAGCATGGAGGACGCTGCCGGCCTGCAATGGATTATGTGCAGGGTGAACTGCTGATCTACAGGCTGAAGCACAGTAAAGAGATGGAAAAAGCGCTCTTGTTTGAGTGGATGAAGGAATTGCTCCATCAGCTCGAACAGTTCCACAGATGCTTCAGCAATAAGGGTTACCGCTATATGAACCCTTACAGCGTACTGGTAACAGCGGAGGAAAAACTGCTGCTGCTGGATCTGGACGCGGAGAGCAATGAGTTTGTTCTGCGGAACATGCAGAAGCGCGCCATGCGGGATCATTTTGTAAAACCGATCGTTCAAATCAGGGAGAATACAAAAATTTCCCTGGATCTTTATGGTTATGCCAAGACCATACAATTCATACTGGCTAACGTACACGTTGAGCCTTCATTAACAAGCCGGGAGGAAAACCGGTTAGAAAAGATCATTGACAAATGTCTTTGTAAAAATTCGAAAAAGCAATATGAAGATTTAAAACAGATCCAGAGAGATCTTCCGACTGTACGCAGCCGGGAACCAGGAAAAAGAGGATGGAAGAAGGAATGGAAAAAATGGCTGCTTCTGTTCGTAGCAGCGGCAGGGATACTTGCGGTATTTTTACCGGGGTATATCAAAAAAAGGAAATCAGAGGAACAGGCCCGGAGGTTTCTGGAACAGACAGAGAGCTGGGGCGAGACGCTGTTAGAGGCACAGGAAGAGCTTGAGGAAGAAATTTCGGAAACAAAAAGGGAGATACAGGATGCAGATGACACGGAAGGAACGGTAAAACAGGAAATCAAAAATCAGAGGACAGAAGAAAAGGAAAGCCGGGAGTATCCCCAGGACGGAATGAAAGAACTGGAAGAAAATGTGGACGCCCTGCAGGAATATGTATTCCGGAATACGACAGCGGACAACCGGGAGATCATTGAACAGGGAGAATCGCTGAAAAGAGAGCTGTTCCGCTACCTGGCTGCTGCGTATGACCGGGAAGATCTGAAGGAGCAGGCTTTGGATGCCTATCAGGAATTATGCGGATCAGAGATTCAGGAGGAGCTGCTGGAATCCGCATATCTCAGGCGGATCGCGCTGGAGCTGGAGCAGAACGGGGACATTGCGCTTGCCACAGCCAGGGAGGCGCTGTCACGTATTCCCAATTCGAAGCAGCTGGCGGAAAAGTCACTGGATGTTCTGGCAGGGATGGAAGCCATGAAAAAAGAAGAATTTCTGGAAGAGATCGAGATCCTGGAGGGTTTTTACCCGGAGCTGAGAAGCCTGGAAAATTATTTCAGGGCAAAGGAGGTACATGATCCGGAGAGCGAAGCGAAATAATGCGCTGCAGGCTGCGGTTTACGGCAATGCAGATCGTAACAGGAATCGCTGTATTTATACCGGCGCCGGATAAATCTGCCGCTCGGTATCGTATCTGCTACGCAGACGGATTACGACAAAAAAGGAGGTATTGCAGATGAGGATAAAAATGCATCTGCTGGGAACGGGCACTGCGGTGCTGCTCTCGGTATATGCGGTTACGGCCTATGCAGGCCAGGGAATCAGGGAACAGAAGAGCAAAGGAGAGGATCTCACCATGCCGGAGATCCGGTATGAGGAGCCGGAAGGCGGTCGGGACTATTATAAATCAGTCCCGGAAATCCGTATCGTACATCGGCAGACCGGCGCGGTCACAAAATATGAATTTTTGTCGGCAGATCATGCTAAAAAGACGGGAAGCCTGGAGCTGATGGACGGTCAGGACGAAGAAAGCGTATATCTGCCGGAAGATATTTTCGAGGACGGAGAAAACGTCCTTCACGTATGGATGGAAAAATATCCCAATGAGCCCAATGAAGGAGAAATAGGAGAGGATGGAACAGAAGGAACCGAAACCGGAGGAGAAGGATCGGAAGGAAGCGGAACCGGAGGAGAAGGATCGGAAGGAAACGGAACCGGGGGAGAAGGATTGGAAGAAAACGGAGCCGGGGGAGAAGGATCGGAAGGAAACGGAACCGGGGGAGAAGGATCAGAAGAAAACGGAACCGGGGGAGAAGGATCGGAAGGAACCAGAACTGAAGGAGATGGAACAGAGGGAAGCGGAAGCGAAGGAAATGTACCGGAAGGAAGCGGAAGCGAAGAAGATGGAAAGAAAGGAAGCGGAAGCGAAGAAGACGGAACAGGAAAACACGAGCCAGGAGAACACAGTTCAGGCGAAAATGGGTCCGGAGAACAAGGAACAGAAGGAAAAAATCCGGAAAATCCGGATCCGGAGATCGTGTTTGAAAAAGAAATCTGCTTTCGGATTGACACAAAGAAGCCTCAAAAGGTTCATTTTTCATACAACAGGGCAATCCTAGACGGTTCCATCCTGACAAACGAGCCTGTAGAGCTGACATTGAAAAGCTCGGATGAGGGCAGCGGCATGGAAGCCATCTGCTATAAGACAGGAGACGGAACATCAGGAGTGCTGACAGGAGACAGCGGAAGCATTGTGTTGAATCCGGGGTTTCGCGGACAGATAGAGGCATACGCTGTGGATAAAGCCGGAAATCAATCGGAACCGGAGCTGTCGGTAATGCTTCTCTGTGAAAACCAGTCTCCCGAGATTCTGATTGAAATTGAGGGGAGTCCGGATGCCTGGCGTTCAAACCCGCTGAGAGTGAACGTAAAGGTAACTGATCCGGGTTTGAGTGCCGGAATCCAGTGTCTGAAATGCTATGCCGGAGGTGAGATCGCGGTTCACCGGGAAAATGAAGCTCAAACGGGGATTACATCCATGGAGGACGGATTTACGGTGGATATTCCGTCAGAAGGCGGAAAAGGAATCCCGGTGGTTGTTGAAGCGCTGGATTGGGCTGGCAATTTTCAATCGGACAGCACACAGGTTTATATCGACAAGGCAGCTCCGGTGATTCAGAGTGAAGGCATTCATGACCGCATGATCGCGGGAGAACCTGTAAAAGGCAAGATGCGGATCCGGGAAGAAAACGACCTTGCGTCTGCCGGCATGAAGGTCTGGAAAGTCACTTCTGATAAAAAGAAAGAACTGGTCGAGGAAAAGAAGAAAGAGCCGGAGCCTTTTTCCGGCGCTCAGGACATCGAATGGGACATTGCTCTGGAAGAGGACGGGATGTATGATATCCGGATGACCGCAAAGGACAGGGCGGGCCATGAGAGCAGGCAGGACAGCCGGGTCATTGTGGATCAGAGCAACCCGGTGATCCGCTATGTGGATCAGATGCAGGGGGTATATGTACCGTATTTTCAATGGAATTACGGAAAAGAAGAGGTGGTACAGGATGAGACGGACTATTCCTATGACATTTTTCTGGACGGAGCATTCTACACCACAGGGAAAAAAATAACAAAGGAAGGAGTGAGGATGCTGCAGGTCAGGGCTGTGGATGCCGCAGGAAATGAATCTACAGCGGAGGCGGTGTTCCTGATCGACCATACACCGCCCAGGATCCGGGTCTATGATGTGGAGGACGGCGGTTCGTACGAGGACATGGCCGCCGTCAGCATTTCCGTGGACGGGAAAGGGGAATATCTGAAGGAAATCATGGTAAACTCCGAAAAAATGAAGCTGGAGGCGGACTGCCAGATTTTTACCCGGTCGTTTCAGGAGCCGGGAGACTATCAGATCCTGGTCCGGGCAGAGGATCTGGCGGGAAACCAGGAACAGGAGCAGGTGACATTCCGGATCGAGGAAGAAAAGCAACTGTCGGGGGGCGTTTTGAAACCGATCACCAGGATCTTCAGAAATGTGGACCGGGCGCCCGCCAGAGGAACGCGGCTCCAGGATACAGAACAGGAAAAAAGCCCGGCAGTCCTATGGCTTATGCTGTGTTTTGCAATGGCCGGGGGTGCGTTTCTGCTGAGACAGAAAATATGGAATAGAAGGTGGAGGTCATGAATAAAGAAAGTAAAGTGATACGTATGATCCTGTTCGGCCTCAGTGTGACAAGCTTCAGTATTGCGGCGGGAGTCTATATCTGGCAGCTCTATAAGACGGCGTCAAGCATGCCGGTGTTCATTATGCTGTCCGTTTTTCTGATATTGCCGGCCATGATGATATCCCATCAAAATTCGAGGATTGCGGCGGAAAAAGCAAAAGCGCAGAGCGAATTTTTATCCAATATGAGCCATGAGATACGAACCCCACTCAACGGCCTGATCGGACTGAACCATATGATGATGCTCAATATCGACAAGGTGGAGCAGGAGCAGCAGAAGGAACAGGTGAAGGACTGGATTCAAAAATCCTACGGCACGGCGAGCTATCTGCTCTCTCTTGTAAATGACGTTCTGGACGTATCCAAGCTCCAGGCCGGCAAAGTGGACCTGACCATGGAACCGGTCATGCTGGAAACCATGCTGGATGCCGTCTGGTCCATGCAGCATGACAATATTGTAAACCGGGGCGTGGAGTTTAGGATTGAAAAAGAGATTTCCATTCCCTGTATCGAAACCGATGGAACACGGATCAAACAGGTGTTGATGAATATCATCGGCAATGCGGCTAAATTTACACCCGCGGGAGGACGGATCACCCTGTTGGTAAGTCAGAGAAGAATAGACAAAACCCGTGTGGAAATGCAGTATCGCTGTGAGGACACCGGGATCGGGATGAGCGAAGAATTTGTGGAAAAGATTTTCGAACTGTTCAGCCAGGAAAAGAATCCTGCATCCCAGGGGGTAAAGGGGACCGGTCTCGGCATGCCGCTAAGCCGCCTGATCGTAGAGTCTATGGGCGGGAAGATCCATGTGGAAAGCAAGGTTGGCCGGGGGAGCACATTTACCGTAGTCATTCCATCCGCAATTGCGGAAGCAGCGCCGGATTACGGGAATCGAATGTCACAGAACGGTGTCTGCCCGGAGACAAAAAAGAAACCTGGCAGTGGGAAAACGATCCGAATCCTGCTGGCGGAGGATAACGAGCTGAATTCGGAAATCCTGCTGGAAATCCTGACAGAAAGGGAATTCCAGGTCGTGCATGCGGAGAACGGACAGGAAGCAGTCCAAAAATTCAAGGAATCCGCGCCCGGGGAATTTGACATCATACTGATGGATATGCAGATGCCGGTCATGGATGGCTGCGGTGCATCAAAAGAAATACGGAAGCTGGACAGGCCGGATGCAAAAACCATTCCGATCTTCGCCTGCACCGCCAATACATTCAAGGAAGACCGGGACAGGGCAATGGAAAGCGGAATGAATGATTTCCTTTCGAAGCCCATTGACGTGAATATCCTTCTGGAAAAACTGGCATTCATATCCGGCCGGCAGGATTCATATACATAGAAGCAATAGGCCCCACGGAAGGTTCGTTCATGTCCTGCATCATTGATATTATCCAGTCTCTGCAGAAGTTTCTGTGGAGCCTGCCCATGCTTGTGATCCTGCTGGGCACGCATATTTATTTTACGGTACGCCTGCATGTGATCCAGAGAAAGATTCCCCAGGGGATCCGGCTCAGCATTTCCGACCGGGAGGAGGCCGGCAGCCGAAAAGGGGAAAAGGCAGGACGGGAAGGGAATGTATCGCCCTTTTCTGCGCTTGCCACATCTCTTGCGGCCACCATCGGAACGGGAAATATTGTCGGGATATCCACGGCAGTTGCCATCGGAGGCCCGGGAGCTGTTTTCTGGTGCTGGATCACCGGCGTACTGGGCATTGCGACTTGCTACGCCGAATGCTATCTTTCCGTACGTTTCCGCATGAAACAAGAGGACGGTACATTTCGGGGTGGTCCTATGTATGTGATGGAACATGTGCTGCATCAGAAAAGCGCTGCGGTATTGTTTGCATTTTCGGTGATCCTGGTATCGCTGGGGATGGGAAGCAGCGTGCAGTCCCATTCCATTGCGGCCGCGGTCCTGGAGCAGAAAGCAGTTTCGCCGCAGCTGATCGGTCTTGCGGCAGCGGCTCTTACAGGGATTGTGATCGTGGGCGGGGCAGGGCAGATCGCTAAGATCTGTACATGGCTTGTTCCCTTTATGAGCATCTTTTATCTGGGAGGCTGCTTTCTTCTGATCTGGTTGAACCGGGGAGTCCTGCCGGAGACGCTGCTGGCCATACTTCAATCTGCGTTCTCCTCCCGTTCGGTCATCGGCGGGGCGGCAGGAACGGCGGTCATGACCGGGATACGGGCCGGGATCTCCCGGGGGCTGTTTACCAATGAGGCAGGACTGGGATCGATCCCAATGGCCGCGGCTGCTGCCCGGACCGATTCCCCCAGGCAGCAGGGGCTGGTATCTATGACCGGAACGTTCTGGGATACGGTAGTCATGTGTGCGATCACAGGGATAGCGGTAGTCAGCAGTATGCTGAAGAGTCCGGAGATTTTTAAGACGGCCTCGCCCGACCAGCTCTGTTTCCTTGCGTTTTCTCAGTTAGACGGTGTGTTCCGGGATGTCTTTTCGGCCCTTCGAATACCGGGCAGTCTTTCCGTGGACGGCAGCCTGGTGCTTTCGGCGGCACTGGTATTATTTGCGTTTGCTACGATCATCGGCTGGAATTTTTACGGGGAATGTGCAGTCAGATATTTGTGGGGAGAAAAAGGATTGAGGCAGTATCATGTGCTGTATATTTTAGCCGTATACCTGGGGGCGGTCCTGTCGCTGGACCTTGTATGGACGCTGTCCGACCTGTTCAATTCGTTTATGGCTCTGCCAAATCTGCTCTGCCTGTGGATGCTGCGTAGAGTTGTGATCAAAAATCAATGAGGATGGTCTTGTACAGGTACATATAATCAGTTATACTTAGGAAAGATTTGGAAATATAAGAAAAAATTTTCATTTGTACGGTACAGATGGAAAAATTGATATACAGGACAGGAGATAAAAAATGCTGCAGAACAACATAACGGAAAAAAGAACCTTTTACGGACGGATCTTTAAGCTGGTGCTGCCGATCATTATCCAGAACCTTCTGAGTTCCGCCGTCAGCTCGGCAGATGTGATCATGCTGAATTATGTGGGCCAGTCAGCCATATCCGCCGTATCACTGGCATCCCAGTACGCCAATATCCTCTTTATGGTATTTTACGGGCTGGGTACAGGAGCTACCATATTGTGCGCGCAGTACTACGGCAAGGGGAATCTGGAAGCAATCCAGGTTGTAGAGGGGATCGCTCTGCGCTTTTCACTGGCGATATCCATGCTGTTCTGCGGAATCGCGCTTTTCATTCCGGAGATGATGATGAAGCTGTTTACCAATGACGCGGAGCTGATCGCGGTGGGGGCCTCCTACCTGCGTTTCATGAGCATCAGCTATCTTTGCTGCGGTATTGCGGAGGTATATCTTGCAATCCTGCGCAGTGTGGAGCAGGTCGTGATCAGTACGGCGCTCAATATCCTGGCGTTTTCACTCAATATCATCCTGAATGCAGTCTTTATCTTCGGACTGCTCGGCGCTCCCAGGCTTGGAGCGGCAGGAGTGGGACTTGCCACGTCTATCTCCAGACTGGTGGAGCTGGTCGCCTGCTTTGCGGTATCCTACTTCAAAAGTACCATTAAGCTGAACCTCAGATATCTGTTTGTGAGCAACAGGCCGCTGTTCCAGGATTTTGTGAGACTGTCCCTGCCTGCGCTGGGAAATGACATTGTATGGAGCGTTGCGTTTGCCATGTACTCGGTGGTCATGGGACATATGGGGACGGATGCGGTGGCCGCCAATTCCTTTGTCGTTGTGGTCCGCAATTTCGGAACCATACTTTGCTTTGGAATGGCAAATGCAGGGGGGATCCTGCTTGGAAATGTGATCGGGGAAAATAAGATCGAAGAAGCGCGGGACGGCGCGAAGAAGCTGATGAAGCTGACGGTGATCTCCGGAGCCATCGGAGGGCTGATCGTGGTTGCGGCAATGCCGATCGTACTGACATACGCATCCTCCTCCTTAAGCCCGCAGGCCATGCATTATCTGAAATGCATGCTGTGGATCAATACATATTACATCATGGGAGTGGCGGTCAATACCACGCTGATCGCGGGGGCCTTTCGGGCAGGGGGCGACAGCCGGTTCGGATTTATCTGTGATACGATCGTCATGTGGTGCTATGGGGTTCCGCTCGGATTCCTGGCGGCGTTTGTGTTCAAGCTCCCTGTGATGTGGGTTTATTTTCTGCTGTGTACCGATGAATTTGTAAAATGGCCATGGGTACTCCGGCATTACCGCGGCGGAAAGTGGCTCAACAATATCACACGGGACGACCTGTTCCGGAAGGATGAGAGCGGCATATAGCAGCATACCGGGGCAGGAGCAGCTTCCACAGAAGAAACAGAAGTCCGGCTCCCAGGATGGTCATGCCGATGTAGAGAAAGATCACGGTAAGGTTGCCGAGCAGAGGAACCAGATCATAAAATATGATCTGTTCCATTCGGTATGCCGGATTGATATAAAACATGTTGATGATTCCGAAGCGGCCGCAAATGTGGTTGATCCCGGCTGCAACGGCGCAGCAGGCCAGATAGAAAAGGGCGGCGCGTTTAAAATCCTGCGGGTATGGAGGAACAGACGGCTCCTTCCGATCAACATTCGAAAGGGAGGCGTATCCTTCCAATTCATAAGCGAAAGCAGCCAGGATCCCGATCCAGATCAGAAGCACATGCCATGCGTAAGAATGAAATGTCAGTGCGGGGATCGGGTAATGGAGCCCGCTGGTATCCGCAAAGACGGCGATCCCTCCCAGCAATCCGAAGGTCATGAGGAAGGTCAGCAAGGTACGGCGCAAAAAGGGGCTTTTCGCATACGGAAGAACCAGCAGAACATACATGGGAACACTGCAGAGCTGGAACGGAAAATATCTCCAGTCATAGGAGCCATGATTCAGAAAAAAAGTCAGGCAGGCCTGCTTCCAGATCTCGGAAAAAAGCATCAGCATACCGCAGATCCGGAAAAAGGTTTGAATGCGGTACGGAAAAGAAGGGGACATTCTGAAATTTCTGATCATAATAAAAATCTCCTTTTCTCATAAAAGTATCTGATTGATAAGATCCAATAAAATTGGGGGGCAATAGTATAGTGTTTACAGATATATTTTACAAATTCATGAAAAAAACGGCTGTCTGTAATAAAGAATATCAGTGCCTTTAGCATCCTGCAAGCAGAAGAACCAAAATTTTCTATATTTTAAGGTGTTTTTTGCATGAAATTGTAGAAAAAATGTCGAATTGATTGTATAATAGAAAGCAGTTACTATTTATCTATGAAAGAGAGGGTTCACTATGAAGCAAAATAATATGGTAGCAATGATTTTAGCCGGCGGCCGAGGGTCGCGGCTGCACGATCTGACCAATAAAGTTGCCAAGCCTGCCGTTTCATACGGCGGAAAATACCGTATCGTGGATTTTCCGCTGAGCAATTGCGCAAACAGCGGGATTGACGTTGTCGGAGTATTGACCCAGTATGAGTCGGTATTGCTGAACAGCTACGTGTCCATGGGCCGCCGCTGGGGGCTGGACGCGAAGGGCAGCGGGGTTTATGTTCTGCCGCCGCGTGAGAAGGCTGACGCGAATCTGGACGTATACCGCGGAACTGCGGATGCGATCTCACAGAATATTGATTTTATAGATACATATAATCCGGAATACCTTCTTGTACTTTCCGGAGACCATATCTACAAGATGAATTATTCCAAGATGCTGGATTACCATAAGGAAAACAAGGCGGATGCCACCATCGCCGTGATCGAAGTTCCCATGCGCGAAGCAAGCCGGTTCGGTATCATGAACGCCAATGAAGACGGCGTGATCTACGAATTTGAAGAGAAGCCGGAGAAGCCGAAGAGCAATCTTGCTTCCATGGGGATCTATATCTTTGACTGGAAGCAGCTCCGCAAGCTGCTGGTCGCGGATATGAAGAACCCGGATTCGAACCACGATTTCGGCAAGGACATCATCCCCACGCTTTTGAACGACGGCAAGAGACTGCTTGCGTACAAGTTCAAGGGCTATTGGAAGGACGTAGGAACTATTGATTCCCTTTGGGAAGCCAATATGGATCTTCTGGATAAAAAGAATGAACTCGACTTAAGTGACCCTACCTGGAAAATTTATACAGAAGATGTTACAACCCTGCCTCATTATGTAGGAGCAGAAGCGGACATCAAGCGCGCCTTTATCACACAGGGCTGTGTGATCGAGGGTGAAGTGAAGAATTCCGTATTGTTTACCGGCGCGAAAGTAGGCGCCGGAGCAAAGATCATCGACAGCGTACTCATGCCGGGCGTATCAGTGGAAGAAGGCGCAGTGGTTACCCGCGCCCTGGTTGCGGACGGAGTGAAGATTGGAAAAGAGGCTGTCGTGGGAAGCGCGGACAGCGAACATATCGAGCTGGTTGCGAAGCGTGTAAAGGGGGTTGAATAATATGGCTAAAGCATTTGGTATTGTGAATACATCCGGTAATCATATATGGGTTGAGGGACTTGAGAGCCACCGTACGATCGGGGCGTTCTCTTTCCTGGGAAGATATCGTGTGATTGATTTCCCGATTTCCAATTTCAGTAACAGCGACATTGAGCAGATCAAGGTTTTTGTCAGGAGAAAACCGCGCTCTCTGATCGACCATCTTGGAACAGGACGTCATTACAGCATCAATTCCAAGCGGGGCAAGCTGCAGGTATTGTTTTCACAGAACAGTTCTGAGAATGACATCTACAATACGGATATTGCGGCATTTTATGAGAACATTGACTGCATTGAGAGAATGCATGAGCAGTATGTGATCATCACGCCGAACTTTATGGTGTTCACACAGAATTTTGATACCCTGCTTCAGACACATATCGAATCCGAAGCAGACATTACGATGCTGTATCATTCCGTAGACAATGCGAAGGAGATGTATCTGAACTGCGACTTGCTGAACCTGAACAAGCAGAAGGGCGTGCTGTCTATCGAGAAGAACCGGGGAACCGCAAAGAACAGGAACATTTCCATGGATACCTATGTGATGAAGAAGGACCTGTTTGTAGAGCTGATTAAAAAGGCAAGAAAGATTTCCTCCATGTATACGCTGGCGCAGATTGTAAACAAGGAATGCGAAGAGCTGGACATCCGGGGAGTTGCGCATCGCGGATACTTCGCGACGATCACAGATTTCAAGAGCTACTATGACGCAAACCTGTCCCTGATCGACGGCAAGACGGCAGCCAGCCTGTTTGACGAGGACTGGCCGATCTACACGCGCACCAACGATTCCAGCCCGACACAGTACTTTGAGGACAGCAGCGTGAAGTATTCGGTTGTCTCCAACGGATGCCTGATCGAAGGAACCGTGGAAAATTCCGTGATCGGACGCGGATGCGTGATCAAGAAGGGAGCGGTTGTGAAAAACAGCGTGATCCTTCCGGGGGCGCTAATCGGAGAAAACGCTCACATTGAGAACCAGGTTGTGGATAAGCGTGCCAAGATCATACGTGCAAAAGAAGTGATTGCGCCGCCTGAAAAACCGGGATATGTACGCCGGGAAGATACACTGTAGAGCATGAGCTGCTTTTCCGTATAGCCGTATAAGCGGCAGTATAATGATAAGGTACATAAGGGAATGTCTAATGCTTCGGCGCGGACATTCCCTTTTTATACGGAAAAATCAGTGAACCAACAAGCCTATGCTCAGATAAAACTTCTTATCAATACACCAGAAGATATAGAAAATCTGTCAAAGAGACAGTTTTGCAGAAAACAATAAAAAACAATTTACACGTTGATAAAAAAATTATATAATGGGCTGGATATATAAAAATGAATCAGGAAAGGGGAAGATCAGATGAAGCTGGATTTGATCAATGGGAAGCCGGGGCGCTCCATGCTGCTTTTTGCGCTGCCGATGATCATTGGAAATCTGTTTCAGCAGTTCTATAACATGGCGGACTCTGTGATCGTCGGAAATCTTGTGGGGGAGGACGCGCTGGCGGCCGTAGGGGCGTCGTATTCCTTTACGACAGTGTTCATCATGGTGGCGATCGGCAGCGGAATGGGTGCTTCGGTCCTTGCAAGCCAATATCTGGGGGCAAAAAAATATCGGGAGATGAAGACATCGATCTACACGTTTCTGATTGCGTTCGGCATTTTCAGTGTGCTGATGGCATTGCTGGGCTTTTTCGTGAATCCGGCGATCCTGCATGCCTTGAAGACTCCGGAAAATATATTTGGAGACGCGGTTCTGTATCTGCAGATCTATTTTGCGGGGCTGCCGTTCATGTTTATGTACAATATACTATCCGCAAACTTCAACGCCCTGGGAAAGTCTCAGATCCCGCTGATGCTTTTGATCTTTTCCTCGATCTTAAATGTAGTGCTGGATCTGTGGATGGTGGCGGTACTGAAGCTGGGGGTGGCGGGAGTCGCCATTGCGACCGTGATCGCGCAGGGCATCTCTTCCGTGATCTCCTTCGGTATCCTGATGCGGCTTCTAAAGCAATATGAGACGGAAGGCAAGGTGGAAAAGTTTGACTCCGCCATGTTTTCCAGCGGGGTTCGGATTGCGGTTCCTTCCATCATACAGCAGTCTATCGTCAGCATTGGAATGCTGCTGACCCAGTCCGCGGTGAACCAGTTCGGATCTTCAGCAGTAGCTGGGTATTCAGCCGGAATGCGTCTGGAATCGGTGTGTGTGGTGCCCATGATCGCGACCGGGAATGCCATGTCCACCTTTACCGCACAGAACCTGGGCGCGGGGAATCAGGACCGGGTGGAGGAAGGCTACCGCGCGGCATTTCAGATCGTAATTGGCTTCGGCGCGGGGATCATCCTGCTCTCACAGCTGTTTTACGGCCCGATCGTTTCCATGTTTGTAAAGGCAGCGGAATCTCCGGTCGCATTTTCAACCGGGACGGCATATCTGAGGTTTACCGGATGGTTTTTCTGCTTCCTTGGTTTTAAAGCGATAACGGATGGGATTTTACGTGGAGCCGGGGATGTGAAGGTATACATGATCGCAAACCTGGTCAACCTGGGGCTGCGGGTGTCGGTGGCACAGCTCTGTTCCCCTCTGTTCGGGATTCAGTTTGTCTGGTATGCGGTGCCGTTGGGATGGTTTGTAAACTTTGCGATCTCATTCCTGTGGTATCGGACGGGGAACTGGAAGCGGAAAAAGCTGATCGAGAACTGAGAAAATATTCCTGATCTACAGGCCGCTGGTTAACCGGTGAGCGAAAACAAAAAATACGATCATCCGGCATGCCCGGATTTGGGAGGAAATGTAAGATGAATCATAACTTGAAATATAATTTTCTGCTGATGCTGGCAGCTCTGATCTGGGGAAGCGCATTTGTTGCTCAGAGTGTGGGAATGGACTACCTGGGCCCCTTTTCCTTTAACTGTGTGCGAAGCTTCATGGGAAGCCTGGTGCTGCTTCCCGTGATCTGGTTCATGGACCGGCAGAAAAAGGAGACAGCAGAACACGATGGGCAGAAGACGGAAGAAGGGACAAGGGAACAGAACAAGAAAGTACTGCTCTCCGGCGGCTTATGCTGCGGTGTAATCCTGACCTTGTCCACCTCTCTGCAGCAGATCGGTATCAAGTATACAACCGCAGGAAAAGCAGGATTTATTACTGCGCTTTATATCCTGATCGTGCCGCTTCTGGGGCTGATCCTCGGCAAAAAGGTGGGGAACAAGACCTGGCTCGGCGTGGCTCTGGCAGTGGCGGGGATGTACCTGCTCTGCATCAAGGAAGGCTTCTCCATTTCCTATGGAGACTTCATGGTGCTTCTGTGCGCGCTAGTCTTTTCCCTGCATATCCTGGCTGTAGACTATTTCTCGCCTAGGGTGGACGGCATCCGGCTTTCCTGTATCCAGTTTTTTGTCTGCGGATGTATCAGCGCAGTTCCCATGCTGGTGTGGGAGCATCCGGAGATCTCTCAGATTATTCGGGCATGGCAGCCGCTGGCCTATGCGGGAGTCCTTTCCAGCGGGGTGGCGTATACTCTGCAGATCGTGACGCAGAAGCATCTGAATCCCACCGTAGCCTCCCTGCTGATGAGCCTGGAATCTGTCTTTGCGGTGCTGACCGGATGGCTGGTCCTGAACGAGCGTCTCTCTCTGAAGGAACTGCTGGGGTGTGTCTTGGTATTTACCGCGATCATACTGGCCCAGCTTCCGCAAAAGCAAAAAAAGCCAGCCGTAAAATAAAGTAACAGAAAAACAGCCGAAGCAGAAAAAACTGCTGAAGGCTGTTTTTACTATAATATGAGGATCAGATCGCCCGTCACAAAAAAGGCGGCTCAGATGATCGTTCAATTTTTCTCCAGAAACTCTACAATCTCCGGAAATTCCATCATATGGGAAGCCTTGACTAGTATGGAATCCCCGGCCTTTAGTAAGGCGCCTGCGTCTGCAAGAAAATCAGCCTTTGACTGATAATGAAAGACGGCAGTGCTCCCGGTATCGGAAGCTGCGGTAGATTCCGATACAAAATCTTTGCCGACGGACGCCTGCGCCTTGCCGACGGTCCGGGCACCCTCCGCAATCTCTTCCGCCATTTCCCCGATACAGACCAGGACATGGATTCCAAGCTCTGCGGCATACCGGCCGACCTCCTGGTGAAGGGACTTCCAATTCTCACCCAGCTCCCCCATGTCCCCCAGGACTGCGACGGTCCTGGTATCTGCCTTCGCCAGTACGTCCAGGGATGCCTTCATGGACGCGGGATTGGCGTTATAACAGTCGTCGATGATGGTGAAGTGTTCAGTCTCGATCAGATGGTTGCGTCCCGCAAGGGGAACCAGGGCTTCGATTCCGACTCGGATCTCCTCATCCGTCAGTCCCAGGATGCGTCCCACCGCAGTGCCCGCCATGGCGTTATGCACCATATGGCTTCCAGGGATGGAGATATGGGCCGTAAAACGGGAATCCGGCGTGATAAATTCCGCGTCGGTTCCCCGCAGCCCCCGGTCCGTCACATGCTCCGCCCGGAAGCGGCAGTACTCACCCAGGCCGAAATAAACCGGGGACAGTCCGTTTTCCGGGATAAATGTACTCAGCTTGTCGTCATCCCCGTTGAATACAATGTGTCCCTCCGGGTTCATGAAGGCAAGCATCTCTGTCTTGGCTTTTAGGATGCCGTCCCTGTCTTTCAGCTGTTCCAGATGCGCGCAGCCGATATTGGTAATGACGCAGATATCCGGCCTTGCGATCCTGGCAAGACGCGTCATCTCCCCAAAATCGCTGATTCCCATTTCCAAGACCGCGACTTCGTGCTCCTCCCGCAGATTGAATACGGTCAGCGGCAGGCCTACCTCATTGTTAAAGTTCCCTTCCGTTTTCAGCACACAGTACTTCTGCGACAGCACGGAAGCGATCATTTCCTTTGTACTGGTCTTTCCCACACTGCCGGAGATGCCCACCACCCGGATGTCCAGGGAACGGCGGTAGTGCTCCGCCAGGTCTTTCAGCGCCTGGCGGCAGGATTCCACGCGGATATATGGAAAAGACACGTCACCCAGATCCCTTTCCGAAAGGGCGCATAAGGCTCCGGCTTCGATGGTCTGAGGGATCAGGTCATGCCCGTCCACCCGGGCCCCCTTGATGGCAATGAACAGGCTGTCTTTCTGTACCTTCCGGCTGTCGATGGTGACAGAGGAAACCTCCTTTGCGGCAGAACTGCCGCCCCCGTGAAGGACTCCTCCGCAGGCTTTTGCAATCTCGGTCAACGTCATATGCTTCATAGGGTGCCCGTCCTTTCCCCCGCGTACCGCTCTTCCATGGATTTTTTGATGATCCATTCACACAGGTCGCCGTACTCCATGCCCGCGGCTTTGGCTTCCTTGGGCAGGAGGCTTGCCTCGGTCATGCCTGGCAGGGTGTTGACCTCCAGACAGTATAGCCTTCCCTCCTCATCCAGCAGAAAATCCGCACGGCTGTAGACATTCAGCTTCAGGACATGGAAGGCGCGTACGGCCAGCGCCTGCATGCGACGGGTGATCTCATCACTGAGATCGGCAGGGCAGATCTCCTCGGTCGCGCCGGCCTGGTACTTATTGGCATAGTCGAAAAACCCCGTCTTCGGAATGATCTCGATCGGCGGCAGCGCCTTTCCGTCCAGGATCCCGCAGGCAAATTCCCGCCCTTTGATGTATTCCTCAATGACCACCTCGTCCTCCATCTCAAAGGAAGCCGCCAGGGCATGGTCGTATTCCTCTTGGGTATGGGTGATATAGACGCCGATGCTGGAACCGCCGGAGCAGGGCTTGACGACCACGGGGAGGGACAGCCCCAGGTCCGGAAGTGCCTTCTTGTTCTTATTCTTATGGATGCAGACGCCCTTCGGGGTACTGACCCCGGTCTCCTGGAAAATGTGTTTCGTGATCCCCTTATCCATGGCGATCGCGCATCCCAGAGAATCCGGCCCGGTATACCGGATGCCCAGCAGGTCAAAGGTGGCCTGCAGTTTTCCGTTTTCTCCCTCGCCGCCGTGGAGCCCTAAGAACGTCATGTCCGCCATGCGGCACAGTTCGATCACGTTGGGGCCTAAAAAGGAGGCCGACTGATCCGGGCGGGAAGCCCTGACAGCCGTCAGGTCCGGGGCTTCGGTGCGGATTCGGTCCGCGATATGCAGGCCATGATCCGGGAGGGTGAACACCTCCTCCAGACGATCCTTTTCATAGGGGAGTCCCATGAACACATCCAGAAGAAATGCATCGTGGCCCTTCTCCAGTAGTGTGCGGCAGATCCCCGCGCCTGATACAAGGGAAACATCACGCTCGGGGCATAAGCCGCCGGCCAGTACAATAATTTTCATAAATGATACCTCTCTTTGATTGATAAACAGTTCATGTGCCGCATGTTTCGTGCGGCACGTCTGGTCATATGTTATTTACTCATCTCATTCAACAGCTTTTCCTTCGTGTCGTATAATTTCTGCGACAGGTCCACATATACCCGGTGGGGGAAGAACAGACGCTTCGTCTCATCCCACAGCGTTTCCTTCTCCTGACGGCAGTACGCCGCGATCTCCATGACGGAGGGCGACTGGTATACGCACTCGCCGTTGATGAAGATAGGCTTTAAGATCTCTGTCATCCGATAGCTTCCGCCCGGCAGACGGGTCTTTTTCCAGGTCGCGTTGGGGTCAAAGAGCAGCAGGTCCTGATCCGTGTCAAAGGTCTCGTCAGCAAAACAGATCAGATCCGCGCGGATCTTTCCGGTCTCTTTATCATATACACGGAAAATAGTTTTGTTGCCTGGATTGGTGATCTTTTCCGTATTTTCGGAAATTTTGATCTTGGGGGCAAATTCCCCGTCCGCCCCCTGGATGGCCGCCAGCTTGTATACACCGCCGAAGGAGGGACAGCCCTTGGAGGTGATCAGATTGGTCCCAACACCCCAGGAGGTAATCTTCGCTCCCTGCATCTTCAGGTCATGGATCAACATCTCATCCAGGTCGTTAGAAGCCGCGATGACCGCATCGGGAAATCCTGCGTCATCCAGCATCTTACGGGCCTGCTTGGACAGATAAGCCAGGTCGCCGCTGTCCAGGCGGATGCCGTAAGACTTGGGATGGATTCCCTGCTCCCGCATCTCCCGGAATACCCGGATGGCATTGGGAACGCCGGATTTCAGCGTGTCGTAGGTATCTACCAGCAGAGTACAGGCATCCGGATACAATTTTGCGTATTCCTTGAATGCCGTGTATTCATCCTTGAAGCTCATGATCCAGCTATGGGCGTGTGTCCCCATGATCGGAACGTCGAACATCTGCCCGGCCAGCACGTTGGAGGTGCCCACACAGCCGCCGATGACAGCCGCCCTTGCGCCGTAAAGCCCGGCGTCCGGCCCCTGGGCCCTGCGCAGGCCGAATTCCATGATGCCGTCCCCCTGAGCCGCGTAAACGACACGGGACGCCTTGGTGGCGATCAGGCTCTGGTGGTTGATGATATTGAGGATCGCTGTCTCCACAAGCTGAGCCTCCATGATCGGCGCGATGACCTTGAGCAGCGGCTCCTTCGGGAAAATGACCGTACCCTCGGGGATGGCATAGATGCTCCCGCTGAAATGAAAGCCGCTTAAGTACTGCAGGAAATCCTCGCTGAAAATGCCCAGCTTCCGGAAATAATCCACATCATCATAAGAAAAATTCAGGTTCTTGATATATTCGATGACCTGCTCTAAGCCTGCCATGACGGAATAACCGCCTTTATCCGGATTTTCCCGGAAAAATACGTCGAATACAACGGTTTCATTTTCCTGTGTCTCATAATAGCCCTGCATCATGGTCAGCTCATACAGATCGGTGAGCAGGGTCAGATTTTGTGTTCTCATACATAATCTCCTTTTTTCGGATTGATAAAAACTTCTGCGGCGCGCGGAAGCACGCGCGGCCTGTCATACCACAGGGGGCCGTTTTTATACCAGTTCCGCGTTTTTACGGATCGTGGACTGGATGATCTCCTGTACATACGGCCCGATATGCCGCTTCTGGTCCTTTTCCAGATCATTCGGATAGATGGGCTTCCCGTACTCGATCACCACATGCGCCTTCTTGATCTTCGGAAGCTGGTTCTCGAAGATGGCGCTGGTGTTGTTCATGGAAATGGGGACGATGGCGCAGTTGGTCCTGGTGGCGATCTTAAACGCGCCGTCCTTGAAAGGCAGCATGCTTAGTTCCTCCCCGCTGTTGCGCGTCCCTTCCGGGAAGATACAGATGGAGATACCGTTCTGGATCTGCTCTATGGCCTGCAGGATCGTCTTTAAGCCTTCTTGCGGATTTTCCCTGTCCAGGAACAGGCAGTATACAAAACGCATCCATGTGGAGAGCAGCGGGATCTTTTCCATCTCCTTCTTCGCCACATAGCCGGTCAGCCGCCGACATCGGGAATAGGTCAGCAGGATGTCGAAAAAGCTGCGGTGGTTGGCTACGAACAGAACCGGCTCATCCGGGATATTCTCCTCCCCAATGACCGTGGCTTGAACTCCGGTGATCCACAGAATGACCTTAAAGCCCCACTGGACAATACGCAGGGAACTGTAGTCTCGCTTTTCACGGTCAAACTTTCCGATCAGCCATTCGAGAAAAAAGACAGGAATGGAAAGGATCAGGAATAAGATTAGAAATACGGCAAGACAGATAAAACGGATCATAGGCATAACCTCTTTCATATTCAAAATCTTTTCCAACTGGATTAGTGGATTGGAGGCTCTCCGGAGCATTCATCCGTACAGCTGGAATCTCTTCCGCCGTAAAAACGGCGGTCAGCGGCAGTTTTTCAACACTGCCGTTTCTATATTATAACAAAAACTGCAGGTGCAGACAATGGAATTGTAACGAATTTTCATAAGATGGAGAATAAACAGAAGCTTTTGCCAATATGCTTATAGAGAGAATAGATGCGGGGGCTGTATTATGGAGCATAAGCGGGGGATCCTCCTGGGCTGCCTGGCGGCAGGCTTCTTATTGATTTTCATGCTCACAGGCTGCGTGTCGAGGCCGCAGAAAACAGAAAAGCTGCGGGATCTGGAGTTTACCGTGATGAGTAAGGAGGATGTGCCGGAGGAATTTCAGGAGCAGATCCTGCAGCATCAGGATCTGCCGTTCAGGCTGACTTATACCGACCAGGGGAGGCTCTATATTGCGGAGGGATACGGCGCGCAGCTGAAAACAGGCTATAGCGTGGAGGTGGAGGGACTTTACGAAACCTCTAACGCCATTTACTTCCATACCAACCTGCTGGGGCCGGAAAAAGGAGAAGAGACAAAGGAGGTCACGACATTTCCTTATGTGGTCGTGATGCTGGACGCGATTGATAAGACCGTGGTATTTGACAGCTGATCGGAAAGGACGGGAGGCGCAAAAAGGCGGATATCCGAAAACAATCGAAAACAAGACAATAACGAAAGGCGGAGGGGAAGCAATATGGAATTGATTCAGAAACAGGTACATTATACGCAGGAGGGCAAACGAACCTTTGACCAGTTCTACCTGGACGAGGACTTAAATGTTCCGGATACAAAGGACGATGTGAAGCAGATCATCCAGGGGACCGCGTCGGCGAAGGTGGAGGAGATCCGGCTCACCGAGAACTATCTGCGGATCTCCGGAAAGCTGTATTATCAGATCTTATATATGACGGACTCAGCAGAGACGCGGCCTGCGGCGCTGGAAGGGAAACTTCCCTTTGAGGAGATGGTCTACATGGACAGCGGGGAGATGACGGAGTATTTCATCCAGAATATCCGGGTGGAATTTACCTCCACCCTGGTACATTCCAGGAAGCTGAGCATCCGCGCTATGGTGGAAATGGAGATCGGCAGGGAGAAGCTGGAGGATGAGGCCACGGTCATCGACGTAGAGGCGCCGATCCAGGTGTACAGGAAAAAACGCCGGGTCAACCTGCTGGAGCTCCATACCACGAAAAAGGATACATACCGTATCAAAGAGGAGATCACCCTGCCGGGCACCAAGGAGAGTGTGGGCCAGGTCCTGCTCAGCAATATCAGCAGCCGGAAGCTGGAGATCCGCATGGGCCAGGATGAACTGCGGCTGAGCGGGGAACTGCTGGTATTCTGCATGTACCTTTCCGATGAAGGAAAAACAGACTGGCTGGAGGCCAGCGTTCCGTATGAAGGGCGGATCGAATGTACCGGAGTGACCGAGGAAATGTACTACCACGTGCAGAATTCACTGGACGATACATTGATGGATGTCCGCCTGGATGAGGACGGGGAGATGCGGATTCTGGGAATTGAGGGAACACTGGTCCTGCGGATGAATATTTACCAGGAAGAGGAATTAGAGCTTTTGGAGGACCTGTATTCCCTGGAGCAGAACTGCCGGTTCGACACCCGGGAGGCGGTCTACGAAGAGCTTCTGATCCAGAACCATTCCAAATGCAAGGTATCAGAGCGGCTTTCCCTGCCGGAGCTCAAGGACGATGTACTGCAGATTTGCCACAGCGAAGGTACGGTGCAGATGGAACACATGGAACAGATCGAGGAAGGGATCCAGATCGAAGGGATCCTGCATCTCTCTTTCCTGTATCTGCGGGCGGACGATGAGATGCCCTTCGGAAGCTGGCAGGGCATGGTGCCGTTCAGCTGGCTGCTGGAATGCCCGGGCATCACGAAGGACGCGCGCTATAATCTGGCCTACCATGTGGAGCAGCTCTCGGTGAACCTGGCGGGCAGCGAGGCCGTGGAAGTGAAGGCTGTGCTGGCGTTTGACACCTTTATGCGCAAGCCGGTGTTCATGCAGGTGATCACCGGTGTGGAGCCGGAGCCTTTATCCATGGAGGAAATGGAGAAACGGCCGGGAATCGTGGGCTATATTGTCAAGAACGGCGACGACCTGTGGGACCTTGCGAAAAAATATATGACCACGGAGGAGAGCATCCAGGAAATGAATGGATTGGAGAGCGATAAGATCAAGGCGGGGGATAAATTATTGATTTTTAAAGAAAATATGAGCATCCTGTAAGGCGCGGAGTGAACTCCAACTTTTCACGATTCGGTTATTTGATTTTTTTGCCGTTTGTGTTATGATACTATACAGGAAATGCCGGAGACAGTATTGGATCCGGCCTCTTGCCGTAAAGCGGCTTGGCCGGATTCACTGCTGTTCACAGCAGCCAGATATCATTACAGATCAAGGAGGAGAAAAAGGATATGTTACGGATTGGTATGTTGACAAGCGGCGGAGACTGCCAGGCATTGAACGCGGCAATGCGGGGCGTGGTAAAGGGAATCTTTTCCGCAAGGGATGATGTAGAGATCTACGGATTCCAGGATGGCTACAGAGGGTTGATCTATTCCGATTTTAAAATGCTCACTTCCAGGGATTTCTCCGGGATCCTGACACGGGGAGGCACGATTCTGGGAACCTCCAGACAGCCGTTCAAGATGATGCGCGTGCCGGATGAGAACGGACTGGACAAGGTGGAGGCTATGAAGCATACGTACCATAAGCTGAGCCTGGACTGCCTGGTGATCCTGGGCGGAAACGGCACCCACAAGACCGCCAATATGCTGCGGGAGGAAGGCCTGAACGTGATCACGCTGCCTAAGACCATTGACAACGATCTGTGGGGGACCGAGATGACCTTTGGATTCCAGAGCGCGGTGGACGTAGCGACAGATACCATTGACAGGATCCACACCACAGCGACCTCACACAGCCGGGTATTTATCATTGAAGTCATGGGACATAAGGTGGGACATGTTACTCTCCACGCCGGAATCGCAGGCGGGGCAGATATCGTACTGATCCCGGAGATCCCTTATGACATTGACGTGATCGCGGACGTGATCCAGGGAAGGTCTGCGGCCGGAAAGTCATTTACCATACTGGCAGTGGCGGAAGGCGCGATCTCCAGGGAGGACGCGAAGCTGTCCAAGAAGGAATACAAGGAAAAGCTGGCAAAACGGAAATATCCTTCCATCGCCTATGAGCTGGCGGAGCAGATCGAGAAGGCCACCGGAAAAGAAGTGCGTATCACGGTTCCGGGCCATACCCAGCGGGGCGGCTCACCGGTTCCCTATGACCGGGTATTCTCTTCCAGAGTCGGCGCCAAGGCGGCGGATATGATCCTGAACAGCCAGTACGGCTATATGGTAGGTATGAAAAACGGCGAGACTGTGGCGGTTCCGCTGGAGGAAGTAGCAGGCAAGCTCAAGTTCGTAGATCCCAAATGCAGCCTGATCAAAGAAGCAAGGATGGTGGGCATCAGCTTCGGAGACAGAGAAGGGGACGAGCCTGCTGAGGAAATCGCGGCTGCGGAGGATGTCCGGGCAGCAGAGGCGGACACAAAGAAAGAGAAAAAAGAGAAGAAAGCCAAGAAGGACAAAAAAGAGAAAAGCAAAAAATCAAAGAAAGAAAAATAAGGAGCTGTAGAAAAATGAGTGATACAGATTGCGCAAGGTGTGTCAGTTATTTTCACACAGATCTTAAAGCTGCAGATGAGGTGTAAGTCATGTCATATACGGCACTATACAGGAAATTCCGGCCTTCCGAATTTGGAGATGTAAAGGGTCAGGAGCATATTGTTACTACATTACAGAACCAGATCAAGGCAAACCGTATCGGACATGCATATCTGTTCTGCGGGACCCGCGGGACGGGAAAGACCACGGCGGCGAAGATATTTGCCAGGGCGGTGAACTGCGAGCATCCGGTGGACGGAAGCCCCTGCGGAGAGTGTGCGATGTGCCGGTCCATCGCGGCGGGCACATCCATGAACGTGATTGAGATCGACGCGGCGTCCAACAACGGCGTGGACAATATCCGGGAGATCAAGGAAGAGGTGACCTATCGGCCCACCGAAGGGCGGTACAAGGTCTACATTATCGACGAGGTGCATATGCTGTCTTCGGGAGCCTTCAACGCGCTTTTGAAAACGTTGGAGGAGCCGCCGGAGTATGTGATCTTTATCCTGGCGACGACGGAGGTCCACAAGATCCCGGTGACCATCATGTCCCGGTGCCAGCATTACGATTTCAGAAGAATTTCCATCAATACGATCTCGGACCGTTTGAACGAGCTGATGGAAGCGGAGCGGGTAGAGGTGGAAGACAAGGCCATCCGCTATATCGCCAAGGCAGCGGACGGTTCCATGCGTGACGCCTTGAGCCTTCTGGACCAGTGCATCGCGTTCTATCTGGGGCAGAAGCTGACCTATGATAACGTGCTGGAGGTGCTGGGGGCGGTGGATACTGACGTGTTCAGCAGGCTTCTGCGCAATATCATCCGCAGAAATGTTCCGGCCGTGCTGGACACGGTGGAGGAGCTGGTGATGCAGGGCCGGGAACTCTTGCAGCTTTCCGTGGATTTTACCTGGTATCTGAGAAATCTTCTCCTGGTCAAGACTTCCGATATGCCGGAGGACGTTCTGGACGTATCCACGGAAAATCTGGCGCGGCTGAAGGAAGAGGCGGAGATGATCGAGGCGGATGTGCTGCTGCGGTATATCCGGATCTTCTCGGAGCTGACGGAGCAGCTCCGGTACGCGACGCAGAAGAGGGTGCTTCTGGAGGTGACGCTGATCAAGCTGTGTATGCCCGCCATGGAAGTAAAGACGGACAGCTTGCTGGACCGGATCCGCGCATTGGAGGAGAAGCTGGAGAAAGGGCTGGCTGCCGCGCAGACGGCAGTTCCGGCCGGGATGTATCCCGGCGGCCCGGGCGGCTATCCGGAGGGAATGTATCCGGGAGGCAGTCCGGAGGGTGGCTATCCAGGCGGTCCGGGAGGTTATCCGGAGGGCAGTTATCCAGGCGGTTATCCGGCTGGTCCGGGAAGCAAAACGGGTGCGGCTGCGAAGCAGGAGATCCCTCTGGCAATCCCGGAAGACGTACAGGAGGTGGTGAAAAATTTCCGTTCCATTGCGGAGGAAGTATCGGCTCCGGTCAGCACCTATCTCAAAAAAGCACGATTGAGCCTGGGCGGGGAGAACCGATTGATGGTGGTGCTTCCCGACGGTCTGGGCGCGTCCATTGTGGGAACAGAGGAGCATAAAAAAGAGCTGGAAGAGAAGATCGAACAGCGGATCGGAAAAAAAGTCGAGGTGGAAGTCCGGGAGATTGAAGAGGGACGCCGTTTCGAAGATACCTTTATCGATCTGGAAAAGCTCAAAGAGAAAATCAATATGGATATCATAGTGGAGGATAATTAGATATGGCGAAAAGAGGAGGATTTCCAGGCGGAGGCATGCCTGGCAACATGGCGAACCTGATGAAGCAGGCACAGAAGATGCAGCGTCAGATGGAAGAACAGGCTAAGGAAATGGAGTCCAAGGAATTTACGGCAACGGCCGGAGGCGGCGCGGTGGAAGTGACCATTTCCGGAAAACGGGAAGTGCTGAAAGTGAAGCTGGACGAAGAGGTTGTAGATCCAGACGATATCGAGATGCTGGAGGATCTGATCGTGGCGGCGGTCAATGAAGCGCTGCGTAAGGTAGAGGAAGAGTCCGGCGCGGCTATGTCAAAGCTCACAGGCGGCATGGGCGGGGGCATCCCGGGGATGTTCTGAGGAACAGCGGACTGCGTAGGATTCTAAGAGGAAGGATGCTGTTTACAGGCAGATGAAGATTTATGGAATATTATAGCAAGCAAATCAACCAGCTGATCCAGGCATTTTCCAGCCTGCCGGGCATCGGGACAAAATCCGCCCAGCGGCTGGCGTTTCATGTGATCAATATGCCGGAGGAGCAGGTAAAAAATCTGGCAAAGACGATGGTGGACGCCCGGCAGAATGTCTGCTACTGCGCCCAGTGCTGCACCCTGACAGACCAGGAGGTCTGCCCGATCTGCAAGAACCCCTCCCGGGACCAGAAGACCATCATGGTCGTGGAGACGCCCCGGGATCTGGCGGCTTACGAAAAGACCGGGAAATACGAGGGGGTCTATCATGTCCTGCACGGGGCCATCTCCCCCATGCTCGGCATCGGGCCGGGAGATATCCGGTTAAAAGAACTGATGGAACGGCTGCGGGGGGACGTGGATGAGGTCATCATCGCAACCAACTCCAGCCTGGAAGGGGAGACGACGGCGATGTATATCAGCAAGCTGATCAAACCTGTGGGCATCAGGGTGAGCAGGATCGCCAGCGGTGTTCCGGTAGGCGGCGATCTGGAATATATCGATGAGGTGACGCTTTTGCGGGCGTTGGAAGGACGGACGGAGCTATGAGCAGGAAAAAGGCAACCTCTTCCGATGTGGCCAGGCGGGCCGGAGTGTCGCAGGCCACAGTTTCAATGGTTCTAAATAAAAAATATAACGTATCCTTTTCCAGAGAGGTCATCCGGAAGGTGGAGGAAGCGGCCCAGGAGCTGGGGTATGAGCTTCCGAAACGGAGGACCCGCAAGGAGGGTAGAAGAGAAAAGCTGCTGGTGGTGTTCTGCCCCACGCTGACCAACCCGTATTATGTCATGCTCCTGCAGGGGATTGAGTCCCGGGCCACGGAGCAGGGATACGGCCTGTTCGTGTGTAATACGCAGCGCAGCCTGGAGTTGGAGGAACGTTATCTGAAAATGCTTCTGTCCCTGAACCCTCAGGGCGTAGTCTATACCTGCAACCCGAGCAGGTGCTATATGGAAATGGTGGAAGAGCTGTCCCGGAAGATCCCCTTTGCGGTAATCAACAACCAGAATGAAAAGCTGGACGTGGACGCGGTGGAGCTGGACAATTCCAAGCTGGGACGGATCATGGCGAGGCATCTGCTGGATCTCGGGCACCGGGATGTGGCTTATATCGCTCCGCCTCTGACCGTACGTCAGAAGCAGCGCTCCAAGCGGGTGGAAGGATTTCAGAAGGAATTTCAGGAAGCGGGCCTGGGGGACCATGTGGTGATCAAGGCGGCAAATGAATCCATTGACAAGGATATTCCCGGCATTGATTCGGAATACCGGATCGGATATGACCTGACCCGGGAACTGCTCTCAGAGCATCAGGAGCTGACCGCCATCGTAGGGCTCAATGATATGATTGCGTTCGGGATTCTGGACGCCCTGCATGATGAGAAATATAAGGTGCCGGGGGACATGTCCGTGATGGGGTGCGACAATACCTTGTTCGCGAAGATGAAAAAGGTCTCCCTGACGACCATCGAGCATTTTGTCATATACAAGGGGCGGGATGCCTGCGATATCATCATGAAAAAGATCAAGACCCATGACCGCAGATATTCGGATATGGAGCCGGTCAGCATTTACCACGTGGAATATGAGCCGAGGCTTGTGATCCGGGGGACAACGTCCTATCCGAGACAGTGAACCGTGAATAAAATAAATTAACTCGCAAAAAATATTAATAATAAACATGGCGGATTATTATTGATAAACAGACGTAAAATGCGATAAACCAAGAGAAAAAATAAAATATTCTAAAAATATTTTCTGTTCTATTAAAAAATGTCAATTAATAAATTCAAATTATTAATAACTGGAATTATTTATAAAAACGGTTGCTATTGACCGTTTTTCTTTTGTTGTTTATAATCTATATCAGGAAATGAAACATATCAACCACAGCAAAAAAATACAAATTCCAAGGAGGAACGGATCATGAAACTTTTTATTGACACAGCCAAGGTAGAGGATATCAAAAAGGCAAATGACATGGGGGTCATCTGCGGCGTTACTACGAATCCATCCCTGATCGCAAAGGAAGGACGGGTATTCGAAGAGGTCATTGCGGAGATCGCTTCCATCGTTGACGGACCCATCAGCGGAGAGGTCAAGGCCACCACAGTTGACGCGGAAGGAATGATCAGGGAAGGAAGAGAGATTGCCAAGATCCATCCCAACATGGTAGTCAAGATCCCGATGACGGCAGAAGGGCTGAAAGCATGCAAGGTGCTGACCTCCGAAGGGATCAAGACCAATGTGACACTGATTTTCACGGCAAATCAGGCGCTGCTTGCGGCTCGCGCAGGCGCGACTTATGTATCTCCGTTCCTGGGAAGACTGGACGACATCTCTGTACGCGGCACGGATCTGATCGCAGAGATCGCGCAGATGTTTGATGTTGCGGGGATCGAGACAGAGATCATCGCAGCCAGCGTGCGCAACACCATCCATGTAACCGACTGCGCGCTTGCGGGCGCGGACATCGCAACCGTTCCTTACAGCGTGATCGAGCAGATGACACATCATCCGCTGACTGATGCGGGAATCGCAAAATTCCAGGCGGACTACAAGGCAGTATTCGGTGAGTAAAGGAGAGTTTCAGATGAACAAGCAAGAATTAATGAAGACTGCCAACGAGATCCGCAAGGGGATCGTGACCGCGGTACATAGCGCAAAATCCGGACATCCGGGCGGATCCTTATCTGCGGCGGATATCTATACCTATTTATTTTTTGAAGAAATGAACATTGATCCAAAGGATCCGAAAAAAGCAGACCGCGATCGTTTCGTATTGTCCAAGGGACATACGGCGCCGGGCTTATATTCCACACTGGCGAACCGGGGATATTTTCCGGTGGAAGACTTAAAGACACTGCGTCATACCGGTTCCTATCTTCAGGGACACCCGGATATGAAGCACATCCCCGGCGTGGACATGTCCTCCGGCTCTCTGGGACAGGGAATCTCCGCGGCAGTCGGTATGGCGATCGGCGGTAAGCTTTCCGGAGACTCCTACAGAGTGTATGCTCTTCTCGGAGACGGCGAGATCCAGGAAGGACAGGTATGGGAGGCAGCCATGCTGGCAGGCCACAGGAAGCTGGACAACCTGGTTGTGATCGTAGACAACAATAACCTGCAGATTGACGGACCGATCACGGAAGTCAATTCCCCATATCCCATTGACAAGAAATTTGAGGCATTCAATTTCCATGTGATCAATATCGACGGAAATGATTTTGACCAGATCGACGCCGCGTTCAAAGAGGCGCGCGCAACAAAGGGAATGCCTACCGCGATCGTTGCGAAAACTGTGAAGGGCAAGGGCGTTTCCTTCATGGAAAATCAGGTGGGCTGGCACGGCGCGGCTCCCAACGATGAGCAGTACGCAGTGGCAATGGAAGATTTGAGGAAGGCAGGTGAAGCATAATGTCAGAAGGAAAGAAGATCGCAACAAGAGAAAGCTATGGCAATGCTTTGGCCGAGTTGGGAAAAGAACATGAGGACGTTGTGGTTCTGGACGCAGACCTGGCGGCAGCAACCAAGACAGGCGTATTTAAAAAGGCATTTCCGGAGCGCCACATTGACTGCGGGATCGCAGAGTGCAACATGATCGGCGTGGCAGCGGGACTTTCCACCACCGGAAAGGTTCCGTTCGCAAGCTCCTTTGCGATGTTTGCGGCAGGACGCGCGTTTGAGCAGGTGCGCAACTCCGTAGGATATCCGAAGCTGAACGTGAAGATCGGCGCCACCCATGCGGGAATCTCCGTAGGGGAAGACGGGGCCAGCCACCAGTGCAATGAGGATATCGCGCTCATGCGGACGATCCCGGGGATGGTGGTCATCAATCCATCCGACGACGTGGAGGCAAAGGCAGCAGTAAAGGCGGCATATAAACATCAGGGGCCGGTTTACCTGCGCTTCGGCAGACTGGCCGTGCCGGTGATCAACGACCGTCCGGATTATCATTTTGAGCTGGGCAAGGGCGTAGTTCTGCGGGAAGGCAAGGACCTGACCATCATTGCCACCGGACTTCCTGTGGCAAACTGTCTGGAAGCGGCGGAGAAGCTGGCTGCAGACGGGATTGAGGCGAAGGTGATCAACATCCATACTATCAAGCCGCTGGATGAAGAGCTGGTGGTTGCGGCAGCGAAGGAAACCGGCAAAGTAGTGACCGTAGAGGAGCATTCCGTGATCGGCGGGCTGGGAAGCGCAGTATGCGACGTACTGTCTGCGCAGGCGCCTACGAAGGTATTAAAGATCGGGATCAACGATACCTTCGGAGAGTCCGGACCAGCGGTAGAGCTTGTGAAAAAATACGGACTGGATGCGGACAGCATATATGAAAAAATAAAATCTGAAATGTGATAGACGGATTCATAAAAAAGGATGAAAAACAGGCTTGGACAGGAAAACTGCCCGGCCTGTTTTTTTGATGAGAGCCGCGGCAGGGGAACTGCAGGCTTCCACCCCGTCTGCTGCTGTCGCAAAAAACAAATTTTGTTAAAACAATGAACACAATTTTATCACAAAGGCTGGCTATGATATCGATATAACAATGAAACAACAAAAATAAATATACAAGAGAAAGAAGGATGAGATATGGACAATCAATACAATTATTACAATCCGGAAAATTCCCAGAATACTTATCATAATTACGGCCAGCCTGAACATGCGGGCAGAGAAAAGAGAGACAGAAAAAAGATGCCCAAGGCGGTTGCGGTGATCTGTCTGGCAGTACTGTTCGGCGTTGTATCAAGCGCTACCTTCCTGACTTCCAATATTTTGGGGAGCAAGATCCTGGGGTTGGAGAACACTTCCTCAGCAAAGGGTGAAGCAAGAACGGCAACCCCGGTGACTGACTCCCTCTCCAAATCGACCTCGGTCGTGACCTCCGACGTTTCTTCTATTGTAGAGAATGTGATGCCGTCGGTCGTATCAATTACGAATCTGAGCATTCAGCAGCTACAGAACTTTTTCGGAGGAACAGAGAAGTACGAAACGCAGAGCGCGGGGACAGGGATCATCATCAGCCAGACAGACGAAGAGCTTTTGATCGTGACCAACAACCACGTGATCCAGGGCAGCGAGACACTGACCGTTACATTTAATGATGAAAACAGTGCTGAGGCTCATGTCAAGGGCAGCAATCCGGAGCATGACGTGGCGGTGATCGCGGTACGCAAGGATGAGATTCCGGCAGAAACGATGGAGAATATCGCGGTCGCTACACTGGGGGATTCCACACAGCTTAAGGTGGGGGAACCGGCCATCGCCATCGGGAACGCGCTGGGCTACGGACAGTCCGTAACGACAGGCGTGATCAGCGCCCTGGACCGTGTGACTGCTGCGAAAAATCAGTCTACCGGCGAGACTGTCGGACAGGGAATCGGTATGATCCAGACAGACGCGGCCATCAATCAGGGAAACAGCGGCGGAGCGCTGCTTAATATTAAAGGGGAAGTGATCGGCATCAATTCCGAGAAGCTTTCCGGAAGCACGGTGGAAGGTATGGGATACGCGATCCCGATCAGCGACGTGTCCGATATTATTGACACCCTGATGAACCAGAAGACGAAATATAAGGTTGCGGAAGGCAGCCAGGGGTATCTGGGAATCACATGCTTTGATGTGGAAAACGCACAGAGATACCATATGCCCACAGGCGTCTATGTATACGAGACGGTAGAAGGGGGCCCCGCGGACCGGGCAGGAATCACTAAGGGCAATATCATCACGGCTGTAAACGGAAGCGGTGTGGACGGCAAGGACGCGCTGCAGAAGGAACTGACCTATTACGCGGTGGGGGAGACGGTGACTCTGACGATCCAGGTTCCGGAGAATAACGGGGAATACACCGAAAAATCAGTTGACGTTACACTCGGAGAACTGGAATCGGCCCGGTAGGCATCTGCCTCGCATCGAAGCCAAATAGAAAATCTGAATCGCTACAAATAATACAGGATACAAATAATACAGTAAACAAAAAGCTGCCGGCAGACAATGCGGCAGCTTTTTCATTAGGGAATGGGTCTGCCCTCCTGCGCGCTATCTGCGGATATCCTGTTCGTTTTGTCGAATTCACCTGACATGGAATGATAAATTCAGCTTTTTTCTTATGCTATGCTTTAGGAAAAAATAGCAGAGGTGAGTGTGATGGAAAGACAGATACCCAAAAATGTACGCCAGATCGGCAACGTAAGTGATACTCCGAAGATCTACGTGGAGGATTATGTAGATACATTTTTCTCACAGCTATGCGATAAAGCAGGAGAGTCTCCGGTAGGAGCATTTCTGGTGGGGGATATACAGAGTACGGAGGAAGAGGAATATGTTTACATCTACGGAGCGATCCAGATGCATGAACTGAAGCTCTCAGGTACGGAATATGTACTGGACGAGGACACCTGGAAGCATGCCTATGAGGACTGCAAGCAATATTTTGAGGACGGGGAAATGCTGGGGTGGTTTGTGGCTCACGCGGGGGTTCCTCTGACGGCAGAGGACAGAGTGGTCAAGCTCCATAAAAAATCCTTTCCCAAGACGAACACGGTCTTTATCATGAAGGATCCGGAGGAAAAGGAAGAAGCCTATTTTGTGCATAAGCTGGATGATCTGATGGAGATCGGCGGGCATTTTACATATTATGAAAAAAATCCATGCATGCAGAATTACATGATCTCCACCCGGAAGAAAAACGGGGCAAGCCCTACGGAAACCGTAGAAGACCAGGCGGCCAAAGATTTTCGGAGCATCGTGCGTTCCCGGGAGGAGCTGATGATGAAGCAGCGGTCCAACCGCATGATGTATGCGCTGAGCACCTGCCTAGTACTTCTGGTGGTGATCATGGGTGTCGCGACCATGAATAATTTTGATAAAATGAAATCAGTCCAGAACACGCTGGAAAATCTGTCCGGCGTATCGAAGTCAGATGACGGACAGGTTCAGCAGACGGACGGTAAGGTAACCTCTGTGGGTGATCCTTCCACCGGAGAAAATGCGGCGCGGACGGGAGGCATGCCTGACGCGGGAGGCCAGATACAGGAAGCGGGGCAGGCGGGAGCTCAGAGCGGGACAGATGGACAAGCCGGGGTTCAGGACGAAACAGCCGGACAGGTGGGCAGCCAGGAAGTGGCAGATGGACAGGCCCAGGCCAAAGACCCGGCTGCGGGACAGACACAGCCCGGAGAAAACGTGCAGGCCGGAGAAACCGCATCCGCAGATGCCGGAGGGGGAACCCCTCAGGAGCCGTCTGCAGAGACCAGCGGAAGCGCTTCTGCCGCAGGAACCCCGGAAGGGAGCGACGGATCCGGTGCCGGAGAAAATAACGGAAGCGACGGAATCTACGTTGTGGAACAGGGGGATACTCTGGCGATCATCAGTCAAAAGCTGTACGGAGACATTTCTCATGTGGACGCGATCTCCAGGATGAACGGGCTGTCCGACGGAAATTTAATTTATATTGGTCAGAAATTGCTATTACCATAAAAAGATGTTATACTATAACACGGTGACTGAAAACCGCAGTTGAGGAACTGATTATGCAATAAGAGGGATTCAAACTAAGATGACGCAAAAGAAAAATCCAAACTTAAAGCTGATGGAGCCGCCGGATCCGGAGAAACCAAAGAAAAAAAAGCGAAGACGCCGGCGGATCAGGCCGGGGAAACTTTTGACGAACATATTTCTTGCGGTCATGGTATTGCTGGGGACATATCTGCTGCTTACAAACCATCTGTACCACAAGGTATCTCAGACCGCGTCCTATAAAAGAGAGACTTCGGACAGCAACCGCTATGCTTCCTTCCGAAACGGGATCATCCGTTACGGCAGGAACGGCGTTACGTTTCTGAGCAGGCAGAACGAAGTGCTCTGGATCCAGCCGGGGCAGTTTCAGAATCCGGCCCTGGAAGTGAACGACCAGACCTTTGCGGTTGCGGATACCGGGGGCAATTCCATACAGATCTTTACGGATAAGGGGTTAAAAGGGGAGTTCGAGACCAATCTTCCGATTGAAAAGTTTTCCCTTTCGAATCAGGGGATCGTGAGCGCGATCCTGAAAAATGAAAACTCACCGATGATCGTGACCTATGATTCCACCGGGAACATCCTGGTCGAGAATCAGGTCGTGACCGGAAGCATGGGTTACCCAGTTGCCCTGGAGATGTCTCCTGACGGAAAGGTACTGCTCGTCTCATACCTGGACATGAAGAACAGTACATTGAAGTCCCGGGTCGCAGGCTATAATTTTGTGGAGGAAGGGACGGACCGGGAGAACCACCAGGTCAGTATGGAAGAATACGAAGATTCTGTGATACCGGAGATTTTTTTCATGGATGCAGTCACATCCGTCGCGGTCGGGGATCACTCGTTTTCGATATCAAAGGGGAGCAGGATTCCGGAGAAGACGACAGAGGTTGAACTGTTCCGCGAGATCCGAAGCACATTTCATACCAGCCGGTACATTGGCTTCGTTCTGCTGAATGAGGAAAAATCCGGTTATGAGCTACGGCTGTACAGCAAATCGGGAAAGCAGATCATGAACCGGGCAATTTCCGGGGAGTTCAGCAATGTATATATGGAAGGAAATGAAATCATACTATACGAAGGCTCCAGATGCAGCATCTATACAAGCATGGGAATGCCGCGGTTTGACGGTGACCTCAAGGACGACATTCTGATGATGATCCCCATGGAAGGGATCAATCGGTACATGATGATGAGTACGGATGAATTACGGGTCATTTATTTGGCCGGATAGGAGAAAAGTGATGGAGAACTGGTTATTGATCATAGTAGGTGTTATATTTTTTGTGGGCATCGTGGCAGGGGCAGTCCGCGGCTTTTTCAAGATCGGGATTTCCCTTTTATCCACGGTGCTCATTGCTGCGTTATTTGCGTTTTTATCCCCTCATGTGGGGAGCGCGCTTGCCAAATACACGCCCCTGGATGAACTGATCCAGGAAAAGATCGTTCAGGCGTTCCTGCCCGAGATCTCGGCGGAGACGTTAAAGGACAAGGACCTGAACGGAACCCCGCTTCAGGGCATCCCGCTGGAGGATTTCGAAAAGCTTACCAGTCTGGACTGGAAGCGTATGGGTATTACAACAAGTGATTTCGCCAGCATATTGGGGAATATTCCCAAGAACCAGCAGATCAAGGAGATTGAAGAATCCGCAATGCCGGAATTTTTAAAGGAGCTTCTGCTGGAAAATAATAATACCGCCATTTACGAAGAACTGGATGTAACCTCATTTCCGCAGTACATTGCCGCGTATATATCCAGGATGATGCTCAACGTCGTATCATTTCTGGTAACCTTCATTCTGGCGTTTGTGATCTTGAAGGCATTGATGGCCGCCGTGGATATCCTGGGGGAGATGCCCGGATTAGGCGTATTCAATTATCTGGGCGGCGCGGTGATCGGCGCGATGTGCGCCCTCTTGTGCGTATGGGTGCTGTTCCTGGTGATCGCAGTGTGCTATTCCCTGCCGATCGGGAAGGTCTGCTTCGATATGATCGACAGCAGCGTGCTTCTGGAGATGATCTACGAGAGCAACCCGCTGCTCACAAGGCTGGTTTCATTTTAAAGATCAGAAGTGACCGTCCGAACTGTAACCCATTAGAAAACCTTAAGAAATGAACTGTCTAGAATCCTTGCACTTTTTGTCGAAACTTGTTATGATAAACGAGGAGAATTATAACATGTGTGAGTAACGATCCAGAACGGCGGCAGCATGAAAACTGCAGTCTGACGTTCTGAACCGTTACATGTGTAATTAATAGGAGGGACAAATTGTGGCAGAGGAAGTAATTCGTGTGCAGGAAGGGACGCAGACACCATCGGAGCCGGTGAAGACGGCGGAACAGATGGGGACGGTGATCGCCATGGAATCCGTCAAGCTGGCGGCAGAGAATCAGTTGCGTCAGGGGGAGGCCAGAACAGCGGAAGCAGAGCCGGAACGGGCTGTGAGCCCTCAGATTCAGGAAGAGGCGCAAAAGCCTGCGGCAGAGGCAGTCAGGGGACCGGCATTTTACGACCCGCCGGCTGCGGAGCCGGTCATTGAGGCAGTATCGTCCGGCGGGCAGACGGAAGCATCCGGACAGAACCGGACGAAGAAGCGGATCAATGATTTTTTCCGCCTGCGGAAGGATATGGAGGATTTTACAAGGGAGGACTGGATCCTGTCCAGGATACCCGAAGAAGATCTGATGGAATATCTCAGGATGGAGCAGAAGAATTCGGAGATACTCCAAAAAGCAAAAGAGATCAAAGAAAAGAGGATATTTACGACACTGCAGATTGCCATCTCCATGTCGGCGATCGTAGGGGTCGTGGCCTTACTGAAGGACAATCCTACGGTACTGGTGAATATCCTGTATATAACGGGAATCGTGATCGCTCTGTGGATCTGGAGAGGCAAACAGGATAAATAAGCGGTGGTTCGCGGCCGGTTCGGCCATGGGCTGTAAGCAACAAGAAAGTGAGGCAGGGTGGCGCATGCTGAGAGAAGAGCTTTGGGAGGAATTGATCAGACATCAGGGAAAGACATTTCACACGGTAAAGGGCTTGGAATTCCGATACCAGGTGATCGGCGGGGAACTGTTTATAGACAGAAGATCCAAGTCCATCACCCGGGCTACGGTCGAAAAAGCGTGGGACAAGATACATGCCAGGCCGGGGGAGGTTACCGGTCCAAAAAGCCTTGGCGTATTTGGCGCGCCCTATGTGTGGGCAGTTTTCAGAGAGTTCGGTATCGTATAAACGGCATCGTTTTTTTGAGCGGCGGTCGAATTTTTGCCGGGTGAAGGGAATTGCATTTTCTGGTATATTTCTCTTTTCATTTTGATAGATATAAAGTATAATAGGGATTAATGAAATTTCCGTGTATCACATGCTTGCCTGGGAGATGTGAATGATTGAGATACCGATAGGCCTATCCACATGTAATGCACGGAATTAAAACAAGCAATGACGAGGTGGGCTTATGAAAAAGAATGATACCAGTAAAACAAAAGCAGACAGCAAGACAGCAAAAGGCGCAATGCCAAAAAAGGCAGCGCAGCCTTATGAGATCGGAGAACTGGACCAGTACCTGTTCGGACACGGTACCCATTATGAGATCTATAAAAAGATGGGCGCGCACAAGGTGACAGTGGACGGCGTGGAGGGCGTGTATTTTGCGGTTTGGGCGCCTCATGCGGAAAAGGTGTCCGTAGTTGGCGAGTTCAATCACTGGGAAGTGGATGCGGATGAGATGGAGCGGCAGGAGCCGGCCGGCATCTATACACGTTTTGTTCCAGAAGCCAAGGAAGGGGACATGTATAAGTTCTGTATAGAGACTATGGAGGGGGAAAAGCTCTTCAAGGCGGATCCTTTTGCCAATTATTCGGAGCTGCGTCCGGGGAATGCTTCCCGGGTGGCGGACATCGCGCATTTTAACTGGACCGATGAGGCATGGATGGAAGCGCGTAAAAAGTGGGACAATACGAAGAACCCGATGTCAGTCTATGAGGTACATATGGGATCCTGGATGCGGCATCCCTGCCGGGAGGACGAAGGATTTTATACGTACCGTGATTTTGCGGTATCCGTTACGGACTATGTCAAGAAGATGGGATATACCCATGTGGAACTGATGGGCATCGCGGAACATCCTTTTGACGGCTCTTGGGGTTACCAGGTGACAGGATATTATGCGCCTACGTCAAGATACGGCACTCCGGAGGACTTTGCGTTCCTTGTGAATTATCTGCATAAGAACAAGATCGGCGTCATCCTGGACTGGGTACCGGCCCATTTCCCGAGAGACGCGCACGGCCTGGCGGACTTTGACGGAACCCCTACATTTGAGTATGCGGATCCCAGACGCGGAGAGCATCCGGACTGGGGAACCAAGATCTTTGACCTGGGCAAGAGCGAGGTGGAGAACTTCCTGATCGCGAATGCGTTATTCTGGATCGAACATTACCATGTGGACGGCCTGCGTGTGGACGCGGTAGCTTCCATGCTGTATCTGGATTACGGCAAGCAGGACGGCCAGTGGGTTGCGAATAAATACGGCGGCAATGAGAATCTGGAGGCGATCGAGTTCTTCAAGCATCTGAATTCCGTGGTGCTGGGACGCAACCACGGGGCAGTGATGATCGCGGAGGAATCCACGGCATGGCCGAAGGTGACCGGCGCGCCGGAGGACGACGGACTGGGATTCAGCATCAAGTGGAACATGGGCTGGATGCATGATTTTACGGAATATATGAAGCTGGATCCGCTGTTTCGGAAGAACGCGCACTATATGATGACATTTTCCATGGAATATGCGTACAGCGAGAACTATATCCTTGTACTTTCCCATGATGAGGTGGTGCATCTGAAGTGTTCCATGCTGAACAAGATGCCCGGTCTTGGATTTGACAAGTTCGCGAACCTGAAGGTTGCCTATGCGTTTATGATGGGACATCCCGGCAAGAAGCTGCTCTTCATGGGACAGGATTTCGCGCAGCTCAGGGAGTGGAGCGAGGAGCGGGAGCTTGACTGGTATCTTCTGGCAGAGCAGTCCCATCAGCAGATCCAGAACTGGGTGCAGGAGCTTCTGCATCTGTATCGGAAGAACAAGGCATTGTATGAGATGGATACGGAAGAAGAAGGTTTTGCATGGATCAACAAGGACGATATCTTCCGGAGTATTTTTAGCTTTGTAAGGTATTCCAGGGATAAGAAAAAGAACCTCCTGTTTGTGTGCAACTTTACTCCGATGGAGCGGGAGGACTACAGGGTCGGCGTGCCCAGGGGCAAGCAGTATAAGCTGATCCTCAACAGCGATGACGAAAGATACGGCGGAAAAGGTGAGGCGCGGCCGCTGATCTACAAGGCGGTGAAAAAGGAATGTGACGGACAGAAGTATTCCTTCGCATATCCGCTGCCGCCCTACGGAGTAGCGGTGTTTGAGTTTTAGATGAAGTACAGGAACAAGATGAAAAAATGGCTGGTGCAGACATATCTGCGCCGGCCATTTTTTCACCTGCATCCTCTTCAATTTTATTGAAAGAATATAAAACTTATGATAAAATATATACGTATTGTTGGTTTATTTACGGAGGACTTCTTGATGAATCAAAAAAAGAGATCGTTTCAGGGTTTTGTTTATGTGTTGTTCCTTATGATGGCTATAATCATACTCTTCTGGTGGTATACGGTGCAGAACAGCAAGCGTATTGAGAAGCAGAATCTGAATTATGCGGAGGATTCGGCACAGCAGACGGCGCGCTCCATCTCGAAGGAATTCGAGAACGCGATCAACCGGATCAGCACGTATGCGTATTTTCTTGGGGAAGGTCTGTCCCAACCAACAGTCAATGTGGAAGCATTGAAGGGGATGACAGGAAATTCTCTGTTTGATTCCTTTATTTATACGGATGCCAATGGTACCAGCGTGACTTCCGACGGAAGGGTTTTGGACACATCAAGCAAGGAGTATTATCTTCTGGGCATGGGAGGGCAGACCGGCATGTCTGTTGAAATGCATTCCGGCCTGTTTGATGAAACGGTGGTGACCTTTTACGCTCCCCTGCATTTTCAGGGAGAGATCATCGGCGTACTGGAAGGAATCTATTCAGCAAATTCCTATCTGAACGACCTGCTTTCCGCCAGCTATTTCGGTGAAAAGGCGGATGTGTACCTCTGTATGCGGGACGGGGCCAAGATTGCGAGCTCCGACGGTGAGGATGATTCGGAAAATATATTTGAGCTGCTGGAAGAATTACAGATTGCGCCCAGGGAGACATTGGAGCATATAGAAGATATATTCGAGTTCGGCGGAGAAGGGGCTTATATCTGCCCTGACGGCGGCAAGACGGATAATATCTGTGTGGTCAACCTGCCGGACAACGAATACGTCCTTGTGCAAATGTTCCCGAAAAGCGTAACCCAGACCATGATCAATAATGCGAACCGTACAGGAAGCATCCTGGAGCTGATCCTGATCATATTGTTCATCATCTATATTATAACGCTGCTGGCTCGGACCAGGAAGGAAAAGAAGCGTCTGGAAGAGGAAAACCGGGAGATGGGCTATGTCATCGGAGGCGTGAACACGCTGTTTGCCCGTTTTGTCATGATTGATTTTGAGAAAGGGACGTATCATTATCTGTCCGGAACACTGCCTGAGAGGGATGATATTGGCCCCAGCGGCAAAGTGGAGGATCTGTGCGAGTATTTATCGACCTTTCTGATTGAGGAGGAGGACCGGGAGAAGTTTGCGGAACTGTTCAATGTCAAGGCACTTGCGGACATGTTGGGTGAAAATGAGACAGACGTACGCCTGGAGTATCATGTGCAGAGACACGGCAATGCGGAATGGGAGCACATGAATGTGATCTGTCTGGAGCGGAAGAACGGCAGGGCCAGAAAAGCCCTGTTTATCCGGCAGAATATTACGGATGTAAAGGAGCGTGAGCTAAAGATCCAGGCCCGGATCTCTCTTGCGAACCGTAAGGAAAGGCAGTATCGGATCGCAATCACGTCAAAATCAATCTATACCTTTGACTTCAATCTGACCCGTGATATGATCGACCGGGATATCGTCTGTACGAAGGATGACGGGCTTGTTTCCCTGCTTGAGCGGGTAGGAATGGAAGCGCCCTGCAGAGCCTCGGAATGGTTTGAAAAGTGGAAGCGGTTTGTGGCTGAGGAGTCCATGGAGGATTACTGCGCTACGGTCAATTTGGAATATTTAAAGAAATGCTTTGAAGAAGGCGACGCAGAGATCAATGTAGAATACTGGAGCGAAAGCCTGGACGGAGAAAAAATATGTGTACGCCAGTCCTTTATCATGACATGGGATGATGATACGGGAGATATCATGGTCATGGTTGTGGCCAAGGAGATCACGGGCCAGGTGAAAAAGCAGATGGAACAGACGCAGGCTCTTCAGGATGCTTTGCTGGAGGCACAGCATGCCAACAATGCGAAGACCACCTTCCTTTCCAATATGTCCCATGACATCCGTACACCGATGAACGCGATCATTGGGTTTACGACCATTGCCGTGAGCCACATCGACAATAGGGACCAGGTGAAGGACTGTCTGCAGAAGGTGCTTTCATCCAGCAATCATCTGCTCAGCCTGATCAATGACATTCTGGACATGAGCAGGATTGAGAGCGGCAAGGTGCAGATCAAAGAGCAGGAGTGCAATATTTCCGAGCTGATGCACAATCTGGTCAATATCATCCAGCCCCAGGTCAAGGCAAAGCAGCTGGAACTGTTTATTGATACCTACGACATTGCTAACGAGGACGTATTTGCGGATTCGCTGAAGCTGAACCAGATGTTTGTAAACCTGATCAGCAATGCGGTGAAGTACACCCCGGCCGGGGGGACGGTCAACTTCCGGATCATACAGAAAGGCACATACCGGCGCGGATACGGCGAGTATGTCTTTATTATCCAGGACAATGGTATCGGGATGTCACCGGAATTTGTAGATCATATATTTGAACCCTTTGAACGGGAATCCAGTACCACCAAGATCGGAATCCAGGGCACCGGACTGGGTATGGCGATCACGAAAAATATCGTAGATATGATGGGCGGCAAGATCAGTGTCAAGAGTGAAAAGAACAAGGGCACGACCTTTACGGTAGAACTCAGTCTGAAGCTGCAGAACACGGAAAAAGAGGCGGAGAAGATTAAAGAGCTGGTAGGACAGCGCGCGCTTGTGGTGGATGATGACTTTGATACCTGCACCAGTGTATGCAGGATGCTCCAGCAAATCGGGATGCGAGCGGAGTGGACAACCTCAGGAAGAGAAGCGGCGTATCGGGCAAAGAGCGCATTTGAAGACGGAGATTCCTACCATACTTATATCATCGACTGGCAGATGCCGGAGACCAGCGGGATCGAGACTGCCAGGAGGATCCGCAGCGCGGTCGGAAGTGAGGCTCCAATCATCATACTGACCGCCTATGACTGGTCAGATATTGAGGAGGATGCCAGGGAAGCGGGAATCAGCGCGTTTTGTGCAAAACCGCTTTTTATGTCCGATCTTAAGACCGTACTGCTCGTGGCAAACCGATTGATTGAAAAGGACGAGGAAGAGGCCACATGGTTGCAGGCTGATTTTGACGGAAAGCGTATTCTGCTCGTAGAGGATAACGAACTCAACCGTGAGATTGCGGAGGAAATCCTGGAAGAGACCGGTTTCATCGTGGATACGGCTCCAGACGGCTCGGATGCGGTGGAGATGATGAAGAAGGTGGAAGAGGGATACTATGATGCCATCCTGATGGATGTGCAGATGCCGATCATGGATGGCTATGAGGCAACCCGAACGATCCGGGCCATGCCCAGGGCGGATGTGCGCCATCTGCCGATCATTGCCATGACAGCCAATGCGATGGATGAAGATAAAGAGGCCGCATTGAAGAACGGGATGACTGCCCATATTGCGAAGCCGATTGATGTGGATATCTTCATATCGGTGCTGGGACGGTATCTGAATCCGGAAAAATAAGACTGGCCATAAAGGGATGCCCTTGGGTATAACCTTGTGAAACGGCCAACTGGCCATAAGGGGATGCCCTGGGTATAAACAATGGAACTACGTGGAAAACAGAATTTTCCAGGCAGTTCCATTGTTTTTATACAAACGCTTCGAGGATCCGCTTTCCCTGAATCGTGATCTCTTTTATCCCGGTCTGCTTCTTTTTGTTAAAACTAAATGTCAGCATATAGCCTTTGTCCAAATGATAGAGATTCAGATAATCAATAAGCTGTTTTTCACCGGCTTCGTTATATTTTTTTCCTCTCCATAGTTTTAATTCTATAACATATTGCTTTCCGAGATAATCAACAATTACATCGGTCTGTGTTTCATCTCTGGTCTCTGCTTCCACATAAAAATTTCCTGTTCCGTTGATGATAGGGCGAAGATACAGGAGAAACATTTTTCGGCCCTGTTTTTCAAAAAAACTTTCGTCTTTCTCCTGATATAAATCCGTATAATATTCCACGAACTTCTTTATCACTAAATCCATGTTCAAAGCGCCGTCTTTTATAAACTGATTTTCATGGGCGTTAGGAAAAGTCTGAATATCAGTTTTTATCAATTCTTCAGAAAGAAAATACTGATACAGATGCATTTCAAAAATACGGTTTGCAATCTGTGTTTTTCCCCTGCGCTCTTTTAAAAATCCGAACATCACTCCAATGTTTAGCGCCGTACTGTAATGGTTAAAGGAATATTCTGTGCCGTGAAAAAGGATATTCCGGGTGACGGCGGCCAGGTCTGGATATTCTGACAAATGTTTGATCATGTCATCAAACAGTGTATTGGGCTGACGGAGCATAAGCCGTACAGCCTCTGCAACCCCTTCCCTCGACCAGGGTTCAATACCGGAATGATCAGGGGGGGCGGCTATGGCTTCATCAATAAGCCTGCAGATGCCGGAGACAAGATAGGGATACCCGGAAGTATAATCGTAAATAAGCCTGGAAATATAGATGATATCCATACCAGTATGCCAGTCTGCTTCGTATTCGGAAAGCATCTCGCAGATATCAGATGGGGAAAAACTCATATCTATATTAAAATCAGCCGCAATATTCCAAGGACTGTTGTACTTGGCTTCCTCTCCTGGGTGAAGCTTTAACTTTAGATTTTTGATGTCATAAACCCCGGCCAGTATTACAGATTGAAAAGTAACATCCTTACTCTGCTGCTGTTTGAGATATTTTTCACGCAAAAGACCGAGAAAGGATAAAAAAATCTGGTTTTCGGAACTTTTGTCAACCTCATCGATCATGAGAATGATTTTCCGGGGACTGTTCGAACATAAATCCGTAATTCTGTCACTCAGATCGTGAAACGGAAACTCAGGGGATATCGGTTTCAGCCAGTTTTGCAGAAGCTCTTCCGAGACGTTCTGCATTTTTAAATCTTTACCAATATTACGAATTAAGCCGCTTGCAAAAATATATAAGGAGTAAAATAATTCATCCGCTGCTTCAAAGCTTAAGCTGATCACAAGATATTCTTTTTTTAAATATCGCTCTAATAGATAGAGGGTCGTGGTTTTACCATATTGCCGTGCCCGGTTTATAGAAAAATATTGACCTTCTTCTATATATTCAGAAACGATTTTTTGAATCTGGCTTTTCATATGGACCATGTAATGCTTTTCGGGTATACATGTTCCGGTTATTTGAAATTTTTTGGACATACTGCACCACCTTAAAAAGCATTGTTGCTATATTACGATTGTAACATACCCATTTCTTCCACGCAATGATTCAAAGTAAAAACATTTCCGCCGCAAGTACAGCGGCGCAGCACAGCACGGCCGTTTTGAACAGGTCGGCTCCCAGCCATGCGGCAGTCAGCCCTACAGCCAGGGCAATGCAGCCGGATATGGGGCTCTGGGTTGCTTCCACGATGGCCGGAAAGGTCATGACAGCCAGGGTCACATAGGGAACATAGTATAAAAATGACTGAATGAACTTGTTTTTGATCGGCTTACGGATGAGGGTCATAGGAAGCACTCGGATCGCATACGATACACCAGCCATGATCAGGAGATAAATATACATATTACGCATTGGTATCTTCCTCCTCCCCCATATCTTTCGGAAACAGGACTGCGGCAGCGGCCGAAAGCACTACGGTCAGAAAGATCGTCCGCGTGCCGCCGGATACTTCGGACACGACCGGCAGATGAGCCGCTCCATAACTTGCCCCGAAGCAGATGGCAATGAGCCCGGCGATCACCTTGCTATTTCTTGCGGCCGGAATGATGACTGCCAGGAACATGCCGTACAGAGCGACGCTGAACGCACTCACCAGGCGCAGCGGGAGCAGTCCTCCGGCGATGGCGCCCAGGGCGGTTCCGACGGCCCAGCAGGGGGCGGCCACCAGTACGGCGCCGTAGCTGTAAAATGGATTCAGACAGCCGGGCCGCGCAATGGCGATGCCGAACAACTCGTCCGTAATGTGGAAGGCCATGAGCGGACGGTGGAATCCGGGCATGGCCGGATCCAGACGCTGGCTCATGGCACAGCTCATGAGCAGATATCTGGCGTTGGCGATCAGGGTGACGATGGCCAGCTCCAGGTAGGTGGCGCCTGCGGCGATCAGGGTAAATCCTGCGTATTCTCCGGCCGAAGCATTGCACAAAAGGCTGGCCAGAAAGCCCTGGAATGGGGTGAGCCCTGCGTTCTTCGCGGCAATCCCGAGGGAAAAGGAAACAGCAAAATACCCCAGTCCGATGGGGACGCCGTCCCGCATTCCGTTCTGCAGCGCCTGTCTGCTGAAATGTGTTCCAAGGGTGTTTGTATTGTGTATTCGTTCCATTTTGATCTCCTTGCAGCGTTCTCAGAACACCATCTTATCTAATCTTTCCATGGCCTCTGTCAGCAGTGACTTGGGAAGAGCCACGTTCAGGCGGATTCCGTATTCGCCGTGAAACGGCCTTCCGTCCTGCCAGATGACCCCGGCCTCCACTCCCGCGCGCTGCAGCTCATCAATGGTCCGGCCGTGCTTTTTGCACCAGTCTTCACAATCCAGAAACAGCATGTATGTCCCCTGCGGCTTCGACACGGATACACCGTCGAAATGCTCCAGGATAAACCGGTAAGCATATTCCACATTTTCCGTCAGCACCTGGCACAGCTCGTCAACCCATTCATATCCTTCCGGTTTATATGCTCCGATCAGCGCGTGCATAGAGAGGACATTCATGGAATTATAATGTGACAGGGAGGACTCCTTCCGGATCCTGTCCCTGATCCAGGGATTATAGATGATATGGTAGCTGCCGATCAGACCGGCCAGGTTGAACGTCTTTGACGGGGCATAAAAGGCAACGGTGCGCATCCGGGCATCCTCGGAAACCATCTGAGTCGGGATATGCCGGGAGCCGGTCAGGATGATGTCCGACCAGATTTCATCCGCTGCTACCATTACATCGTATTTCCGGAATAACTCCATGGCCTGCATAAGCTCTTCACGTTCCCAGACGCGTCCGGTCGGATTGTGGGGAGAGCAGAAGATAGCCGCATGGATGTTTTCTTCTTTCAGCTTAAGCTCCATATCCTCAAAATCCATTCTCCAGCAGCCCGCCTTGTCCTTTACGAGAGGACTGAGTACCATGTGATATCCGTTATTTTCCAGCGCTTCCGTGAAACCGATATAAGTGGGGGAATGCAGCAGGACCTTGTCGCCTTTGGAACAAAAGACATTCAGAGCGCTGAGCACACCGCCGAGTACGCCGTTTTCATAACCGATGCATTCCTTTGTCAGCCCCTGCGCGTTGTGGCGCGTTTCCTGCCACCGGATGATGGAATCATAATATTCGTCCCGGGGCAAAAAATATCCGTATGCTGTGTGCCGGGTGCGTTCAATGATCGCCTCCGGTATGGTCGGGACAGTCTGAAAATTCATGTCCGCAACCCACATCGGGATCCGGCTGAACCCCTCTTTGACCTGCATATCTTTATAAGGGATCACGTCCACTGCGATCGCATCTTTTCCATTTCGGTCCATAATGGTTGTAAAATCATATTTCATCTCTTGTAACCTCGCTTTTTTCTCTTTGCTCATCGGGTGATGGCACCCGCTTAATAATATATCACATCCTGGGGGGATTAAAAAGTGGAATGTTGCAAAAGATGCGGGAGGAAAATTTTCCACCTGAATTACAGATGAAGCATATACAATCCAGGAGTAGAAGGAATGGAAAAGCTGGGGAATTCGTAAATTCCTCAGCTTTCCGGCAGTTTGGATACATCAATCCAGTTTACGGGTTCCGCATATTTCTCAAGCTCCTCCATACTCAATTCGATCGCGCTGTTGGAGCTGCCGCATGCGGGAAACACGGTAGCAAACCGCCTGAGGGATACATCCAGATAGACCTCCACTCCCGGATTCACCGCAAAGGGACATACTCCGCCCACCGCATGTCCGATCAGCGGCTCCGCCTCATCAAAAGACAGCATTTTCGCCTTGGTCCCAAATTGCGCCTTATACTTCGGATTGTCAATTTTGGCATCCCCGGCCATGACAATGAGCACAACCTTTTCCTTCACATGAAAAGACAAGGTTTTGGCAATTCGGTTTTCTTCGCAATGCAGCGCCTGTGCGGCAAGCGCGACCGTTGCGCTGGAGCTGTCAAATTCCTGGATTCTCTCTTCGACTCCCTTCGTTCTAAAATATTCCCTGACTCTTTCAATTGACATGATGCACGGCCTCCTGTGTAGTTGAAATGATATTCATGCTGATTTAAAATACCATATAGAGGACAAGGAATCAATACATTTCATGATGACAATTTAGTAATTTTGTAAAAAATATGCTGGGCTTCAATTTCGTAAAAAAGGATGAAAACAATGCAGGCTTGCAGGTGGCTCTTTTGTGTTGCTGGAAAATAAGTATGCCCAAAAGGATACAAAAAAGATCTTGTTACTGTTCACACCCTGGCCGGGTGCTCACAGTAACAAGATATATTCAGCTGATAATGTGATTCTAAAAGTACACTTGAAATGCGGATAAACATTCTATATAATGAATAAAAGGAAAGCACCGGAAGAAAATCTTCGGAAGGTGTTTTCTTCTATTGATTAAAAGGACACATCCGGAGCGGGTGGAAACGGAGGGAAAGATGAAGATCAGGCACGCACAGGAAAAAGACATGGACAGGTTCAACGAGCTTCTGCGGCAGGTATGTATGGTACACCACACAGGACGCCCGGACCTGTTCAAGGGAAACGGCAGCAGAAAATATACGGACAGCCAGCTCCGGGAGATCATACATGACAATCAGCGCCCCATATTTGTCGCGGTAGATGAAACAGAGTATGTGCTGGGTTATGCCTTCTGCATCTTTCAACAGCATTTGAATGACAACATTCTGACGGATATCAAGACACTGTACATTGACGACCTCTGTGTAGACGAATCGATCCGAGGACAGCATATCGGAAAAAAACTCTACGAGCATGTGCTCGAATTTGCCAAAACACAGGGCTGCTACAATGTAACGCTGAATGTGTGGTCCTGCAATGAGACGGCGATGCGGTTCTACGAAAAATGCGGCTTGAAGCCCCAAAAAGTAGGTATGGAAATGATACTGAGCGACAGAGGTTCCGTAGGTCACGGAATCCCGGAAATATAAATGGAAAGTAAACGAATATTATGAAAAACCACTTAGAAAAATTGCGGAAATCGCAGGGTATCAAGCAGGAAGAGCTTGCTGCCGCATTACAGGTGTCGCGTCAGACGATCGGATCCCTGGAAAACGGAAGATACAACCCCTCCATTCAGCTTGCATTTAAGATCGCGCGATATTTTGGGATGCGTATTGAGGAGATATTCATCTATGAAGAAGATACGAACTGAAAAACGGATACAAAAGAAGGGATAAGAGATGGAACAAGTACATCTGAATCTGGGACTGTGCCTGTCTGTTGTGCTTTTGACCGCCGCGTTTATCATCTTTCTGATCCGGTACTTCGAAAAAAAGTCCTACCCCTACAGGGCAAGGCCGCTCCTTACGAAGCGGGAGCACAAGTTTTATCTGCTCCTGCGGGAAGAAGCATACAAAAAAGGACTGCTGATCTGCCCCAAGATCGGGCTGAAGGATCTGATGGAGGTCACAGACAAAAAGCATTATATGAGGTATTTTGCAAAAATCTCACAGAAGCATGTGGATTTTGTGATCTGCGATGATGATTTCCAGGTGTATTTTGCCCTGGAATTAGACGACAGCTCCCATGATACGGAAAAAGCAAAGGAGAAGGACCTCTTCAAAGACCGGGCATTCAAAGCCGCCGGGATCCCCCTGAAGCGGATCCGGGATTATGACGAGGCAGCAGTGAGGAAGCTGTTCAAAGACTGTTAATCATTTCAAGCTGCGGGATCATAGGAAGTGCCAGAGATTCTGACACTTCCCCCGCTGCAGAGGACCCGTCCTCTGCAGCGGGCATATCAGCATATCTCTGAATATTATATGGAAAACATCTTTCGTACATCCTTTACATTTTCAACAGTACAGGCAACCTTGCCCGCAATCTGCTCGTCTGTAAAATCCGGATTCTCTTTTACTGCCTGAAAGACCTTGCTGGACAAAATGATTCCTTTCTTTTCTCCAAGCTGCAGAGCTTCCTCCTGCTTCACCTGAATATCTTTCTCATAACTGTATTCCGCAATCAACATATTCATCACCTCACTGCCTTTTCGCCGTAGATAATCCGCCAAAATCCCGCGTTCCATACATTCCTGGACCGCTTTCTTTATAGAATCCTCTTCCTTCGAATACTTCCGAACCGTGTCAATAAACAGACTGTACTCCTTTAACACCTCACATCTCTGAAATACTATATGGAAAACATCTTCCGAACAGACCTTACATCCTTGACAGTACAGGCAACCATATCTGCAATCTGCCTGTTCGTATAATCAGGATTTTCTTTTAAAGTCTGGAAGATTTTACTGGATAAAAGGATTCCTTCTTTTTTGCCCCTGGATTCTCCAATCTGAAATGCTTCCTCCTGTTTCACCTGAATATCTTTCTCATAACTATATTCCGCAATCAACATATTCATCACCTCACTGCCTTTTCGCCGTAGATAATCCGCCAGAATCCCGCGTTCCATACATTCCTGGACCGCTTTCTTTATAGAATCCTCTTCCTTCGAATACTTCCGAACCGTGTCAATAAACAGACTGTACTCCTTTAACACCTCACATTTGTCAAGAATACTATGTGCCTTATTGGAATTGATATTGATGACCTTAACCATTAATTCCAATGAAGCTTTTCCATTGGAATCAAGGAAGGAATCGGACAGGAACAGTTCCTGTTCCAGAGGAAACTCTGCTTTCCCATTGTAAAACGTATAAAATTCCGGAGCAGGGATCTTCACCAATGCAGTCCGATACCTATCCTCACTATCAACCAGCTGCTCATAAGCCCTGCCCGCATACATGAGACACCGGATGGGCATGTTTTTATTGACAGTTGATTGGTGTTCGCCGAATACGATCACCTTCTGATCCAACTCAAAAGAAATATCATTCTTGAAGTTTTTATAAAGGACATTCTCGACTCGGATTTTGCGGATATTCTTTACATTCCGGTAATGCGTATCGTGCAATGCGTTGTAGAGACTCAGAAGATTCTTTTCCGCAGTCTCATCCTCATAGAACAAGTCAACAAACACACTGTCCTTGTGCTCCCGGTTCTCCTTTTCCGCATCGGCTACTGTAATAACACTTTTCAGCTGTTCTGCAGAAGCAACAGCCACATTTGTACTGCTTACTTTTTTCTTACTCGTTCTCTTTTGTTTCATAGAAAACCTCCTCATATTCAATTGTTGTCAGGAGATTTTCCGGTGCCAAATTCAGAAAACCTCCCGCTTTATGTGGATCAAAGCACGAATTTTCTGAAAGGCAGGACACAGAGGCCCATGTATAGAAATGTCACGTTCTCAGATATATCGAAACCAGACGTTCCGATATAAGAAACTTTAGAAAATCTGCTTTTTCCTATTGTAGCACATGGCTGAGGGGAAGTACAGGAGAAAATCCAGATATTTTCGTGTTACGGATATCTGGCATAAAAAAAATATACCCGCTGTAAAGAATCTGTTCTTTGCAGCGGGCATATCAGTATATCTCTGAAATATTATATGGAAAACATCTTCCGTACATCTTTTACATTTTCAACAGTGCAGGCAACCTTACTTGCAATCTGCTTGTCTGTAAAATCCGGATTCTCTTTTACTGCCTGAAAAACCTTACTGGATAAGATAATTCCTTCTTTTTTGCCGATTCTTTTACCGATCCTTTTGCCCCTTTTTTCACCCCTGGTTTCTCCAATCCGTTCCCCAACCTGAAATGCTTCCTCCTGCTTCACCTGAATATCTTTCTCATAACTGTATTCCGCAATCAACATATTCATCACCTCACTGCCTTTTCGCCGTAGATAATCCGCCAAAAT